>JAJFJK010000001.1 GCA_021774075.1 Nitrosomonas sp.
TCTGGACAGTCGAAACTGAGCCATAGATTCTGTAAAATCATTTTGGACACGGTTTGGCACCGAAGATTATGTGGGGTACCGAGGTACCAAGGGCTAGTATCTAGGAAAAAAGATCAGGCCTTAATCCAGATGGGTGACTGGGAGAAGTTCTTTAAACTGCTCAAGCTGTTCCCTTTGCCGAAACCGCGAATTATGGTGAATTTATTGTCAACTTAAAGGTGAAGCGTGTTGTCGAGGAGCCGTGTGCGTAAATAGTGCCAGCACGGTTCTGTGAAGGGCTTGGTTGCAACTTTTATTGGGTGCGAATCCAATATATTGGAGTGCCGGTCTACTCGACCAGTTAGTACTTGAGAAATGATGCATATTAATTGGCTCTTTCGCCGTTAGTTGTTTGCGATCGCTCAACTTGTTGTAGTTTAACGAAAACATTATTTTCGCAGAATATTAGTTAAGCAATTATTCTAAATGTTGATATTCATATACTCAACAGACCACAATTTTCTTTTCTAAATTGGGATCGTAAGCCCAAACCGGCGTAATTTATCCATCTGAGGTTTAAACACCATTACTAATCGTCATCATGATCGTCATGCCCTTGATGATTGTCACGCCCTTGATGATCGTCATCATCGTAATAATAATCATCTTCACCATAAAAATCCAAGTGTCTTCCATTGTTCAAAGAATTAGGACATGGCCCTATAGTACTTCCAGTACTTGGACATGGAACATTTTGTACATACTGCTGATAATTCTCACGTGAACGTTTTATTTTTTCCTCATCAGTGTAATCTCCGTTAAGGAGAAACGATTCAGAAGCATAAGTCTCAGATGGTGAGACTAAAAATAAACCTACTATGATAATTAAAGAAAAGTTAAGAACTATTTTCATTATGACCTTCAAGTATTAGAGAAATGATTTTATATTTGCAGTTAATGGGCGAAAGTGGACAAAGGTACTAAATTTTACACTGACCCTAAATATCGAGCCGTTACACAGAATCCTTTACACCCTCTGTTTGTCCGGTTGTTAGACCTGACATCTTTTTGCGCTGCTTGCATAACTGGTTCCTTTCTCCATAGTGATAGTGAGGTCATGAGCAGTGCTTAGCTGGTTTTCAGGTATCAATGCGGAAGCAGGTACGGAGACCCTATAGGGAGCAACAAGAGATGGCGGTTCAATTTTAATAGGAGGTTTCGGTTCACCTATAATAGGGGGAAGTGGAACAGGACGAAGTGATCCACCTCTTAAATCAGCAGAAAAAACAGCGGATGACGAAAGAGCGAGTATTACTGCACTTACTGTAATTAAAAATGTACGTAACATAGATAACCCTAAATTAGTATAATAAGTGTATAAACTCCGGCTCCGGAATGAGGCTGAAGAAATGCGTGGTATTTTGAGACAAGTCTAAGGTGTAAATAATTGAATAAATATTGAAAGTTAATGCATCTTATTTGGGCTTCTTTACAAAATGGCAGTTAATCTTAATTTGAAGATACTACAAACAATTTGTTTTTGATGTGACTTTTCCCACACTCTTGGTTATATGGGTGAGGTAGTTGACGAAAGCGAGATTAAAGTACGTTAACAATCTCTAATTCTCATAACTGTTATTGATCACCCCTTTGAAACATCCTATTCTTACGTATAATATATTCTGTTAAAACATGCAGAAACAGTAGATTAGGAATGTGTAAAAATAAAGCTCAATTATAGAAAGATCTGAATTTTCCCGGTTTTATGGTTAAGTTTGGCACGGAAGCACAATGTGAGGCGGCCTTGGAAGTCGGCCAAGTGGCAGGATTTTTTTATGCGCTCATTGTGAATATGATTCCTGTTCACGTCTCACAAGAGGCGGTACAAAACGTCAGTGCAACAAGTGCAAGCATCAAACCTCCCTTAAGTCCGACACCCTTTTTTAATGGCACGAAATTGCCGCTGACAAAATGGTTTCTGGGCATGCATCTGATGACTCAGAGTAAAAGCAGGACAAGTTTGTAAATATAAGGTGCTTCTAAAAATTCAGAGTTTGCCCAAATGCAAGGCGTGAAATAAGCAAGAATAAGGGTCAAATCTATTCACTAACTATATTTTCCGCAACGCAGCAGTTGGGATGAAATCTGGATTTTTAGAGGTACCCTGTAGATTATGTGTAAGGCTACTTATATCAGGACAGATTTATAAATATCGTAGTTGGATAGGAAGGCGGGCGTATAAAATAATGGACGACAAGTCTCCACTTTTTCACAACAGATAGTTGAGACTTGACGCGTGTTAATGGTTTGATGTGTCAGCTTAGATGCTGAAAATGATCATATCAGGCGTAATATTAGCTAAGTTGATACCAACCAGTTCTATGGTTGCAGCATTGTTAAGAAATTCAACAGTTACGCCATCCGCTGTTTGGTTTGTACCGGTAATGAGTTGCAGGAGATCATCGAGATCCTTAATGCCTGTCTGTGTGGTATCAAAAAGCAGACGATCTTCGGTAATTGAAAAATCCTTTACTGTGTAGTGTCCAAGCGCATAAAATTCAAAAATATCATTGCCGGATCCACCGGTAAGTTCGTCAAAACCGAACCCTGCACGCAATAAATCATTACCGGCGTCGCCAAACAGTTTGTCCTTTTCTTTTTCACCGCCACCACCTTGGCCGTCCAATATATCGTTACCTGGGCCGCCACCTAGTGAGTCATTGCCTTCTCCGCCGTTTATAGTGTCATTACCCGCTTCACCTTCTATTCTGTCGTGACCAATTCCGCCTTCTAAAACATTATCTACTTCGTCACCGAAAATGAGTAAATCATCTTCATCAAATCCGCCGGAACCAAATCCTTCAAATCCACCATCATCAATGATCCCTGATGAACCGACATTAGGGCGGGGTATTATAGTAATTGCCATTTGTTATCTCCAAATATATTGAATGTTTAACAGATTGAATAATTTTTACAATCATATTTATTTATCTTAAAATGCGAATAAGAATGATAATGAGAGTTATTCTTAATAATATCAAGTTATGAATTAAAATACAAAACTTATTACCTGGTGCTCCGACTACTTGAGTAAAAAATTATTTGCAATATTATGTTGAATTTCAAATGTAGTAAGTATGGTTTATGGCAAAAAAACTAGAAGAACAATTGCAACGTGCAAGTGCTGACATCCATGCGGGAAAACTGGATGAAGCGGCTGAACTATTGAATGCACTGAAAGATGAGCACCCATTATCGCCTTCAGTGGCAAGGCTATGGTGCCTGCATGCAAGGAGCACCGGGCAAACAGCAGCGGTGCAGGACTATGCCGCAAAGATATATGCGCATGTTGAGGGTGACGTTCATAAAGCCCGTTGGGCGCAGATCATGGGAACGGCAAATTTCATTTCATTAAATTTGGAAGCCGCGCACGCCAATTTCACATGTGCGTTAGAACACCTGATTGCATTAATCAGAACCGGGAAAGTGCCTAAGAATAAAAAGCAACAGAAGACACCGTCGAATATTGAGAATGTATTTGCTACCGGCAAGGCTGAACAATTATTGTGGGAAACATGTGCAAAATTGGCTGCACATGGCATTCAGGCTTTTCCTTTTGCTGGCACCTTGCTTGGCATCGTTCGTAATGGCGAATTATTAGCGTTTGATAAGGATTTAGACATTGCGGTATGGATGGAATCCTTAGATGAATGCTGTGCTGAGTTGGAAAAAAATGGCTGGGTTAAGGTGCAGATGGGTATTGACTACAGTAATTATCGAGACTATGTGCATACGGAGACCGGCATTACCCTTGATATATGTGGTTTGGCACGTAAAAATGCGCAGCAGATAGTAGGGGGGTTCTCATTGCCGGGACGTGCTGAAACGTATCAACGGGTTTCAGTTTTTCCTGCTTTTGAGTTGATACAGCGTGAAACACCCGCAGGTCAAGTATGGTTTCCACACCACCCTGAAATTATTCTAAACGCGTTTTACGGCGACTGGCGTACACCCAATCCGCATTGGGATACTGTTGTGTCTGCATTAAATCTTGAGAAATTTACGTTATTGGTGCGTTGTTATGCGTATTATCGTTTAACACATCGCTGGTTATCCGGAGATCTGGTCAAGGCATGGAGCTATGCCTTGCAAATTGGCTTAAAAGATCCTGATGATGCTTTGGCGTTGCGTAGTCGTCAGTGGCTGGAAAAAACCATGTTGCGTTTACAGCAGGAAATTCCAGTATGGCCGCAAAATAAGCCACAACGTCGCATATACACGCGCATGGTGGCTGATTTATTTCATCAGGGTCATGTTAATTTCTTACGTTTAGCGCGAGCATTGGGCACACACCTAACGGTTTGTGTGGTTTCTGATGAACGCGTACTGGACAATAAAGGCAAGCTGCCTGTTATGACACAAGATGAACGTGTCACCGTTGTTTCCGCTTGCAAGTATGTTGATGCCGTCATAACGGACAGCCCGGTGAATGCAAGCGTGAAATTTATGCAGCAACATGGTTTTGATATTTATGCATTCGCCTGCGCTTCAGAAGCAGAGCGCAAGGAGAAATACAAGCAATGTGCGAATTTGCCGTCAAGTATGGTGCTTGAAATCGACTATACAATGGGAATTTCAACTTCTGATCTGGTAGAACGGACTTTATACGGCGCAGGCACTAAAGCGTCAGAGTGAAAATACAAGCGAAATTGACAGTCAACAACTAAACAAGTAAAACTAAAACTACCAGTGTCACTGCGGTGTCACTACAGGGCGCTTCTAAAAATTCAGAGTTCGCCCAAATGCAAGGCGCAGAAAAAATTTTGCAGCGCAGCATATGTTAGATATGACAGCAATAAATTTTTTCTGTAACACAGCAGTTGGGATGAAATCTGGATTTTTAGAAGTGCCCTACACTCTGATAGAGTGGCAACATTCAGTGGCGTACACAAACCATTTGAGGCAGTGCCATGCTAAATCCTAGAGAAGTCAAAACTATTGACGATGCTAAAAACATTATCAAAGCACGTAACCTCACGCATGTGAAGATGGGCATTTTTGATATTGATGGCGTATTGCGTGGTAAATACATGAGCAAGGATAAGTTTCTTGCGTCGCTTGAGAATGGCTTTTCCTTCTGTAATGTGGTGCTTGGATGGGATTCAAAAGACCAACTCTACGATAATACCGTCTACACGGGGTGGCACACGGGATATCCCGATGCTGCTGTACGCATAATCCCGCAAAGTTGTAGAGAGATGCCTTTCGAAGACAATATGCTGTTTTTTATTGGCGAATTCGCTGACGAAGCGGCGGAGATTTGTCCGCGTAATTTGTTGAAACGAGTCATCCAACGGGCACAAGATATGGGTTTCGATCCCTTTGCGGCGCTTGAATATGAGTTCTTCATGTTCAACGAAACACCAGAGAGTGCACGTGAAAAGAACTTTAGAAACCTGGAGACTTGGACGCCGGACTGGTTTGGTTACTCGGTTTTACGCAACTCAGTGCACGCAGATTTTATTAAGCAGATTTTGGAGATGTCCGAGGTTATGGATTTTCCGCTCGAAGGCTTTCATGCTGAAACAGGGCCGGGTGTTCTTGAGGCCGCGATTGCAGTAGACAGCGCCGAAAATGCGGCAGATAAAGGCGCACTTTTTAAGACCTTTATGAAAGTATTGGCGCAACGTAACAATTTAATGGCGACTTTCATGGCCAAATGGTCGATGGATTATCCGGGCCAGAGTGGACATATCCATGTGTCTTTGCGTAAGCGTGATGGATCTGGTTCAGCCTTTTATGATGCCGACCAAACATACGGTATGAGTAAAACCCAGCGTCATTTTCTGGCAGGCCAGCAGCGCCTGATGCCGGAATTTTTATGTCTGATTGCACCCACCATCAACAGCTACACTCGATTAGTTCCCGGTGCCTGGGCACCCACGGGTGCGACTTGGGGAGTGGAGAATCGTACGACGGCGTTACGAGTTATTCCGGGAAGCGAAAAATCTCAACGTGTGGAATACCGCTTGGGTTCCGCCGATGGCAATCCTTATCTGACCTTGGCGGTGGCTTTGGCGTCCGGTTTATATGGCATTGCAAATGAATGGGAGCCGGAGTCACCAGTAACCGGTAATGCTTATGATCAAACGGTTCCCGCACATCTGACCTTGCCAGCGACACTGTGGGATGCAACGCAGCGTTTTAAAAACTCTGAGACAGCACGTGAGCTTTTTGGTGATGAATTTGTAAATCATTATGCCGCAACCAGGGAATGGGAAGAACGCGCATACCGAAAACATGTTTCTGATTGGGAAATGGAACGCTACTTCGAGATCATCTAGTCCTCTTGTTTGCACAATAATCATGAAGCTAATCTGACCGCCTATTAACAAGACAACAAGAACCGCATTATGACCGAAACTCAGAAAACAATTAGTCCGATTGATGGCTCGCTTTATGTTGAGCGCAACTACGCGGATACTGCGCAGATTCACGCCGCTTTGCAACAGGCCGAGAAGGCACAGGTTGATTGGTGCAAAACTACACTGAGCGAGCGCAAGGCAATATGCAGCCGCGTAGTCGAGACATTTGTTGCCAATAGGGAACAGATTGCACATGAATTATGTTGGCAGATGGGTAGGCCTATCCGTTATACCGCCGGTGAAGTGAATAGTTTTGCTGATCGCGCTCGTTATATGATCTCAGTGGCGGACAAAGCGCTTGCACCTATTCAAGTAAGCGAAAAAGCGGGTTTTATGCGCTACATAAGCCGTGAACCGGTTGGTGTGGTGTTGGTCATTGCGCCTTGGAATTATCCCTTGCACACACCGATTAATACCATTGTCCCCGCGTTATTGGCTGGTAATAGCGTAATTCTTAAACATTCCGCACAAACGCCGCTTTGTGCGGAGCGCATCTATGAGGCGTTTCAGGCTGCAGGGCTACCAGAAGGTGTTTTTCAGTACCTGCATATGACTCATGATGCGACTGAAGCGGTTATTCAATCACCGCAGATCAACTTTGTTGCCTTCACAGGTTCAGTATCCGTCGGCGCAAGAATTGAAAAAATCGCTGCCGGGCGGTTTATCGGTGTTGGTCTGGAGCTGGGCGGCAAAGATCCGAGTTATGTGCGTGCGGATGCTAACCTGGGTTATGCGATTGAAAATACGGTCGATGGTGCATACTTTAATTCGGGGCAATCCTGTTGCGGTATTGAACGGATTTATGTGCATGACTCAATCTATGACGCTTACGTAGAAAAGTTCGTAGCACTCGTTAATAAGTACCAGCTCGGGCGACCTGATAATCTGGATACCACATTGGGACCTTTGGTGAATACTGCGGCGGCAACATTTGTGCGTAGTCAAATCAAAGATGCTGTTGAGCAGGGTGGGGTGGCACATATCAACCCTGAAGATTTTCCCATGGATCAGACAAATACGCCTTATATGGCGCCGCAAGTATTAACTCAAGTCGATCACAGTATGCGAGTGATGACTGAAGAAAGCTTTGGCCCGGTGGTGGGCATTATGAAGGTGTCATCAGATGAAGAAGCAATAAGGTTGATGAATGATAGCGAATTTGGTTTGACTGCTTCCATTTTTACGCAGGATATTGATACCGCCATTACGCTTGGTCAACAGATAAAAACCGGTACTTTTTTTGTCAACCGTTGTGATTATCTGGATCCGGAGCTAGCCTGGACTGGCGTTAAAAACACCGGGCGCGGTTGTACGTTGTCAAAGTTGGGTTTTGATGCCTTGACCCAACCTAAGTCCTATCATATAAAGATGATTCCGTGAGCGTTAGCGTAAGGGGCGCGAGATGTCTGAATTAAGTGCAAACTGGAATTATCCCAACAATATCCGCGTGGGTGCCGGATGCATCAACGAACTGGCCATGGCTTGCAAAAACTTGGGTATGCAAGCGCCATTATTAATCACCGACCCTGGACTGGCACAATTATCAATGGTTCAGCAAGCAGTTGACCGTTGCAATGCGGCAAACTTACGTTGCGGTCTATTCAGCAACATCCAAGGCAACCCAAATGGCCAAAACGTTAACGATGGTGTGGTTGCGTATAAGACTGGCGGTCACGATGGTGTTATTGCTTTCGGTGGCGGTTCGGCATTAGACGCGGCCAAGGCTGTGGCGCTAATGGTCGGTCAGGATCGCCCATTGTGGGATTTTGAGGATATTGGTGATAACTGGACGCGTGTGAATGCAGACGCAATGGCACCTATCGTTGCGGTTCCAACCACGGCAGGTACGGGTTCGGAAGTTGGCCGCGCATCGGTAATTACCGATACTGAACATGAAGTGAAACGTATCATTTTTCATCCGAAGATATTGCCAAGTCAGGTCATTCTGGATCCTGAATTGACGTTGGGGTTGCCGGCAAACATTACTGCCGCGACCGGTATGGATGCGCTGGCTCACAATCTGGAAGCGTTTTGTTCGCCTTTTTATCATCCGATGGCAGATGGTATTGCGATGGAAGGTATGCGACTGGTTAAAGACTATTTGCCCCGTGCGGTGGCGGATGGCAACGACATGGAGGCCCGCACTCAAATGCTGGTGGCATCCTCAATGGGCGCCACTGCTTTTCAGAAGGGACTGGGCGGCATGCACGCTATTGCCCATTCACTGGGAGCGCTATATGGCGCTCATCATGGTTTACTGAATGCAATTCTTATGCCCTATATCGTTAAAGCGAACAAAGCGTCGATAGAAGGACGGATTGAGCGTTTGGGGCATTATCTGCAGCTTGATGATCCTGGTTTTACTGGTTTCATGAACTGGATATTAGCAATGCGGAATCAATTGGATATCCCTCATGAGTTATCGGCTATTGATATCGATGAGGCCCAAGCGGAGCGGATAGGAAAGATGTCAGCAAGTGACGCCGCCGCTAGTGGAAATCCAATTGCCTTCAGTGCTGAGCGTTATGCCGAAATTTTCACTGATGCTGTGAATGGATCACTTTAACAAGTTGTTACCAACACCATGATGAAAAGACAACGCACATTTAGTTGTGGTTTTTAAGATGAAAATAGGAATATTGCAGTGTGATCATGTGCGTGAAGAACTTCAGCCGGCATTTGGAGATTATCCGGCAATGATTGCTTCGTTGTTTGCTAAAGTTACAGTGGATTGTCAATTCAAAAGTTTCCAGGTGCAATCGTTTGAATATCCCCAAACACTTGACGAATGTGATGCTTATATCACCACCGGCAGCCGTCATGGTGTTAATGATGATCATGCCTGGATAACACGATTAGAAGAATTTATTCGTGAGTTAAACCAAGCCAAGAAAACGTTTGTCGGTATCTGCTTTGGACATCAATTGATGGTTAAAGCTTTAGGGGGCGCTGTTGATAAATCAGATAAAGGCTGGGGAATTGGTGTCACCAATAATGAGGTTGTTTGTAGCAAGTCCTGGATGCAACCCCAGCAACATGGCCTGGATATAATTGCCAGTCATCAGGATCAGGTTATTCGCTTACCCAAAGAAATGGAAGTGCTTGCGTGTAGCCATTTTTGCCCCTATTACATGCTGCAGTACGGCGATCATTTTATGAGTATTCAAGGGCATCCGGAATTCACCAAGGATTACTCCGCCGCATTAATAAATGTGCGTCGAAAGCTTATTCCATCCAAGCGTGTCCGGGAAGGAGAGGCATCGTTGAAAGCCGATATCGATGATCGATTAATGGCGCAATGGATTGTTAATTTTTGTAGTGCAGGAAAAAGCTAGTACTCTTTCAACTTGATATTTACGGGTACAGTTAGTTTTTCAGTGTTGCTGGCAAGACGGGTCTTGCAGGCAATGGTCATTTCCTTGTCAAAAGACCTAACACCGCCAGTGGCACTGAAAAGCTAACCCGCAGGGTGGTCACAAGATGTCCCGTCACTGCGTTACAGCACTTGCCAAGGGAATACCATTGTCTGCGTGCTGCGCCTTGTGACAAAACATCTTGTGACCACTGTACCCGCAAATATCAAATTGAAAGAGTACTAGATATTGATGGTTTTCCAAAAGAATTAATTATTCTGTAAGCCTGGAGAAGTTGTCGTTGCGTTAAAAGAGCTCAATCGAGCCTATTTCAATTTTTTCTGTAAGATGACCACTTTCCACTAAAGCTTCATAAAAATGCAGCTGGTTTTTGCCTTGTTCTTTTGCATAATAAAGCGCCTTGTCGGCTCGCCCTACTATATTTGATGGGATAGCAAACTCACTATTAATATTTGTTACACCGATACTAATAGTAACTTTACTAATCTGCGGAAATTTATAAGCTTCAATAGTACAACGAAAACGTTCCAGTAATTGCTCGGCATCTTCCTTATGCTGAGCACGTATAATCACTATAAATTCCTCGCCACCAAAACGAAATAACAAGTCACTACTGCGGAAACTTTTTTGCATGACATGCGCCAATAACAGCAATACCTCGTCACCGAAGACATGACCGAAATTGTCATTAATATGTTTAAAATTATCAATATCGATGACGGCTAACCAAAACTTGTCTTCTGTCTCACCTTTAAATTCCTCTGCATCGAGTACTTCATTGGGCTGTAAATGCTCTAATTTTACTAATAAAGTTTGAATCTTGTTTATATTGTCTTCAAGTGTTTTACGATTCAGTAAACCGGTTAATTTATCCTTCTGATTTCCTTCCAGCAAGCTATGAAAATTTTGTGAAATACTCAGCAAGCTGGTGATAACCAGTTCTTCTGTTTCTGTTAATTTTTCGGGAACTTCAAGCGATAAAAACCCCATAACACCTTTAGCACCGATAATCGGGTAGACGACTAAATAAAGTGATTGATTAAATCTGGTATAAGGCTTATTTGTTGAGTTTATCCAATCCTGTGCTAATTTAATATGTGGTGGTATTTCAATTTCAGTGATATGAATTTCTTGAGATTCAGAAATTTTTTGTTTATGGGTGGTATGACTAGTGTCTATTGTATAGGTTATTAACCTACAGAGAGAACGGGATTGATTAAGTTTGTACATTGATAACTCTCTGATCTTTAACAATTCAGTGAGTGATTTCAGAAAGCTCAATTCAAATAAATCGATATCACGTATAGTGGTAAGTGATGCTAATTTATTTAAAACTGAGGGTGTTTTTGATTTTTTTTGTATGGCCATAGTCATTTGTATACAATTACATGAAAATCAATGACATTACAGAATAATAAAGCATAATAACCGTGACAATAGTAAGGAATTATAACATGTATTCTGTCACTTTTAGGCGACTCTCAATCTTTGCGTGAGTGATCTGGTAACACTGTTTATGACAAGCTATTTTTAATATATTCATTAACTCAATATTATCTGCATAATACGGCATAAATATCACTAATTCCAGTAAGCGTTTAGGCGGAATAATCAACCTCATCTTTAGCATTTACCGTTTGTGCTGTAATGTTCTTAACTTTTTCAATTCTTCGACAATCCTGTTATGGTTGATAGCAAACATATAGCATGTCACGAATGTGACCTGCTGGTTAAATTGACGCATCTCGTGGAAGGGTGTAAGGCCGTATGCCCCCGCTGCGGCTATACGCTTACAGCCAACCATCGTAATGCCAGAGACCGGGTGATTGCGTTTTCACTCACGGCACTCGTTTTTCTTGGTTTATCCTTTGCGTTTCCCTTTTTAACCTTTAGCGCCCAGGGGCAGGACAGAACCGCAACACTTATGCAAAGTATCACCGTTATGATTACGGAGAACTTCACCAGTTTGGCGGTTATAATTTTTATTACGATTATTGTTATTCCGGCACTCTATCTATTCTGTGCAATTTATGTGTATGTGTCGCTAAAATATTCACGACTATTACCAGGCACACAGGCGGTGATGAAATTAATTGGTCATCTCAAGCATTGGAGCATGGCCGACATTTTTCTAATTGGAATCCTTATCAGTTTTATCAAAATCATGTCTTTGGCAGACGTCAGTCTGGGGTTATCTTTTTGGGCATATGTATTTTTTATCGTTAGTATGACAGCAGCGGTTTTACATATTGATAAACACCAAGTGTGGCAGTGGATCAAAGAAAAAGAAAACCTTCCTGTTGCGCCAGTGCCACTAAGCGGCATTCACCAAGGATGTCATGTATGTACTGATATTGCAGACGAGTCTAAAAGAATTTGTGAAACTTGCGGTGCTCATCTGCGATTGAGAATAAAAAGCAGTGTGCAGAAGACCTGGGCGCTGTTAATTACCGCTGTATTTCTGTATTTACCGGCCAATATGCTACCCATCATGCGCACCAACTTCTTTGGCGAGGAGACGACCAATACGATACTGGGTGGTGTACTGGTATTATGGGAACATGGTTCCTACCCGATTGCCATGATCATTTTTATTGCCAGTGTCATGGTGCCCGTTGGTAAAATAATCACTTTAGGCTGGCTTTGTTATAGTGTTCAAATGCAAAGTCAAAAATCTTATCAGCAGAAAACACAACTCTTTCGTGTAACTGAACTGGTTGGTCGTTGGTCAATGGTTGACGTGTTTGTGGTGGCAATATTGGTTGCTTTAATAAAGCTTGGAAACATCATGAGTATTTACCCAGGTTGGGGAGCACTTGCATTTGCCGGCATGGTTATTGTTACAGTTATGGCTGCATTAAGTTTTGACCCACGTTTAATTTGGGATCCCATTAACAAAAAGAAAGATTGATGACTATTGCAGAAAAAATTCCCCAGGCGCAAGTTACACCACTAAAGTCGATTTCAATAATTTGGTTGATACCAATTATCGCTGTATTGATTGGCGCCTGGATGATTTATTTCCATCTGAGTAGCTTGGGCCCTTTGGTAGTCATTAATTTTGAAACTGCTGAAGGCATCGAAGCTGGAAAAACAAAAATAAAAATCAAGAATGTGGAAGTCGGTCTGGTAGAAGGTGTTGAACTCAGTGATAACCTTGAAGGTGTTGCAGTGACTGCACGTATTCATAAACATGATGAGCATTTACTCAAGACAGATACGCAATTTTGGGTGGTGCGGCCAAGAATAGGAAAAGGGGGTATCTCCGGCTTAGGTACGCTTTTCTCCGGTGCTTATATTGAACTTTCACCCGGAAGGTTGGATGAAGAAAGCTACGAATTTATCGGATTGGATAGCGAACCTGTTACACCAGTAGGCACACCTGGTCTTCATATCACACTGGAAAGTAGCGGTTATCAAGCGTTGCAGATCGGTGATCCAGTATTATTCCATGGCCTTGATGTGGGCCGTATAGAACATGTTCACTTCAATACAGAGGAAAGAACGGTCTACTATAATGCATTTATTCAGAGCCCTTACGACAGATTGATTACGACCAATACCAAATTTTGGGAAGTCAGTGGCATAGAAATTGACTCATCAGCAGATGGCATTCGTATTCAATTAGGCTCATTGGAAACCATGGTTTCCGGTGGAGTCACCTTCGATGTGCCGAAGGATTTGCCGCGCGGAGAACTGGTTACTGAGCGTGAATTTTTTATTATTTATCCGAATAAGGATGCGATCAATGAAAGTCGTTACAAATATGCATTACATTATATTTTACTGTTTAAGGACTCTATTCGTGGGTTAAGACCAGGCGCGCCCGTGGAGTATCGGGGGATCAAGATTGGCACAGTCACTCGTACAGATGTTAACTATCCTGAGATCACCAATGTGCTTGATCATAACACCTTGATTCCGATTATGATCACGGTTGAACCAGCGCGCATGGGATTTGAGGATAATGAAGGCGTTCTTCCTCAGGTTGAACAAAAGATTGCAAAATTACTGAAGGAAGGATTAAGGGGCAGTCTTGCGACAGGCAACTTGTTGACCGGAAGCAAATACATCGAATTGCAATACGATGAAGAGGGCATGATGAGTAATTTGGCGACTTTTAGTGGTTATCCGGTAATTCCAACACTCGAAAGTCAATTCGAGCAAATTGTCAGCAAAATGAGCAATCTGATGGATAAGCTTAATGGTTTGCCGCTGGTGTCAATTGTGAACAGCGCCGATACCGCATTGCAACAAGTCACATTCACGTTAACGGAATTTCAAAATACCACAGCTCAGCTGGAGATTTTGCTGAAGCAGTCAACCGAGCAAAATTTAGTTGGCAGTATCCAAAGCACCTTAGAAAACTTCAAACAACTTACGGCTGATTTTTCTGAAGGCTCGTTAACGTATGAAGAGTTGCAAAGCACCTTGCGTTTTATGAAGGCCACACTTGCCGAACTGGAACCGTTGCTTCTGCAACTCAATCAAAAACCCAACAGTCTGATTTTCAGCAATCAGAAGCGTCAGGATATAGAACCTAAGGGAGCGGAATAATGCGTATCTTCAGAGGCCTGCTTTATGCTTTCATTATTCTGACAGTATTTGCTTGTGCTACGACTGGCAAGCAGGTGAAATATTACAGCCTGAATCTGAACAAAGATTATCAATCACTGGTTGCTGCTAATCAAACTAATACAAAACTTCCCCGTGTAGTTGTCGGGCCGATACATTTGGCAAATTTTTTGCGTCAGGATAGATTGGTGATGCAGATTGGTGAGCATAAAATTATTTCAGCAAACCACCATCGTTGGGCGGAACCACTGGAAGAAGCCATCAGCAAATTATTGACGCATGAATTGAATGCAAAAAGTGAGTATTATCAGTTCGGAAGAATGATTGGACAATGGAAGCAGAATGCACCATTTAATCTTAGATTGGAATTTGAAAGATTTCATGCAACCGATGACGCACAAGTTGTTGTGAGTGGTCGTTATTGGTTCTATGAAAGTAATCAGGCGCTTGGTCTTAACCAGACCCAGACATTCGATATTTCAATGGGTTTAACGCATGATGGTTATCTGCATGCAGTAGAAAAACTTGAACAGGCAATCGGTCAGCTATCCAATCAAATTATAGATTCTCTCAATCTTATAGAATAGCGCGAGGAGTCTGTCGGACTTAAGTAATCGTAGCGAGCAAAGTGGGAAAGAGGAATTAGATTGAATCAATCTAAGCCTCTTGTCCCATTAGCGCAGTAGATTATCTTAAGTCCGACAGACTCATAGTACTCCGACTACTTGATATTGACGGATTCAGAGTTGCCCAGATGATTCAAGACAAGGCGTGGTCTGAATCGAATGGTCTGCCATTTTCAAAGACCGCAACACCGTATTGGATCATCTGGGCAGCTCCCTTCGGGCGACCCGGGAAGCACTTGCCCGCGGTGTTACGCCTCTTGAAAAGGGCTAGCCATTCCCGGCGAGGCGTGCCTAGCAGTCAATCACTTCCCGGGTCGCTGAACCCGTCAATATAAAGTAGTCGGAGTACTAGCATAATGTACTACAATTGCAAGATTCGTAAAATTTGAGTTTTGTTATGTCCGTTCGTGTGAAAGTATGCGGGATTACCCGTGTCGAAGATGCACTATCAGCAATAATATATGGTGCGGATGCCATTGGGTTTGTGTTTTGGCCCAAGAGTGCACGCTATGTCACACCGGAACAAGCCCGGCAAATTGCAGCTAAAATTCCTGCTTTTATCAGTATCGTCGGTGTATATGTTGACCCGACCCCGGAATGGGTGCAACAGACTACCCAGGCCGCAAATTTAACCTTGTGTCAATTCCATGGTGATGAATCAGCAGCATTTTGTGAACAATTTGCATTGCCTTATATTAAGGCAATTCGAGTCAGAGAGGGCTTGGATTTGTTACAATACGCCCAACAGCATCAAAATGCTAAAGGATTATTGCTCGATACCTATGCGGCTAATATGCCGGGGGGGACGGGCCATGTGTTTGATTGGGATCTTATTCCGCAGAATTTGCCTTTGCCGTTGATCTTATCTGGCGGGTTAAATGCTGACAATGTCGCGCTGGCCATTAAACGAACTCAACCCTGGGCGGTTGATGTATCGAGTGGCGTGGAAGCTGCGAAGGGTATTAAAGATGAAAAGAAAATTATTGCTTTCATGCAAGGAGTTAAAGAATAGTGAGTGTTTATAATCTTCCAAACGAAAGTGGTCACTTTGGCCCTTATGGCGGGGTGTTTGTTGCTGAAACGTTGATTTCAGCATTGGATGATTTGCGTGTGCAGTATGAGCGTTATCAAAATGACCCGGATTTTCAGGCTGAGTTTGCCTATGAGTTAAAGCACTATGTGGGACGCCCCAGTCCGATATATCATGCAAAAAGATGGTCGGAACATTTGGGTGGCGCACAAATTCTTTTAAAACGTGAAGATTTAAATCACACCGGTGCGCATAAAATAAATAATACAATTGGCCAGGCATTGTTAGCCCGGCGTATGGGAAAAACACGTGTGATTGCTGAAACAGGCGCTGGCCAACATGGCGTGGCAAGCGCAACAGTGGCCGCGCGTTATGGTATGGAATGCGTTGTTTATATGGGTTCTGAAGATGTCAGACGGCAGGCGACCAATGTTTATCGCATGAAGTTGTTAGGGGCCACGGTGGTACCTGTTGAATCGGGTTCGCGCACTTTGAAAGACGCATTGAACGAAGCGATGCGGGATTGGGTGACGAATGTTGAAAATACTTTTTATATTATTGGAACGGTTGCCGGTCCGCATCCCTATCCCATGATGGTACGCAATTTTCAGACTGTTATTGGCAATGAAGCCAAACTGCAAATGCAGGAAGCCTATGGGCGCCAACCAGATGCCTTGATTGCATGTGTCGGTGGTGGATCCAATGCGATTGGGTTATTCTATCCCTATATTGATGACAGCAGCGTAGGCATGTTTGGTGTCGAAGCGGCAGGTGAGGGTGTGGATACAGACCAGCATGCAGCCACGCTAATGAAAGGTACGCCCGGTGTGTTACATGGTAACCGGACATATCTAATCCAGGATGAAAATGGCCAAATTATAGAAACACACTCTATTTCCGCTGGATTGGATTATCCCGGTGTTGGGCCGGAACATGCGTGGCTTAAAGATATCGAACGTGCTGAATATGTGGCGATTACCGATAATGAAGCGCTGCAGGCATTTCATGACTTATGTCGTTATGAAGGTATTATGCCTGCGCTTGAATCCAGCCATGCGTTGGCGTATGCGGCAAAATATGCGCCCACACTCGGTAAAGATAAGTTGTTACTGGTAAATCTATCCGGCCGGGGTGATAAAGACATGGCGACGGTTGCCGAGATGTCAGGTATAACACTCTAACTATTCTATTAATAACGCAAATTTTAAATGTTTTGAAGCCAGTTTAAATACGCGTGCTGCTGTAAAATAATAATCCAAAATCGTATGAATCGAATTGCTCAAACTTTTGCTTCACTGCAAGCCGACAATAAAAAGGCGTTGATCCCTTTTATTACCGCTGGCGATCCTGATCCCTCATTAACTGTTAATTTAATGCATCAGTTGGTTGAGAGCGGGTCAGACATAATTGAACTCGGTGTGCCATTTTCTGACCCTATGGCTGATGGGCCGACAATTCAACGTTCTTCAGAACGTGCTTTAAAACACAATGTTAGTTTGAATGATGTGTTGGATATGGTGTCTGCTTTCAGGGAAACAAATGGGCATACACCTGTCGTGTTAATGGGTTATGCCAATCCGGTTGAGGCCATGGGTTATCAAAAGTTTGCTGCCAAGGCCAAGAAATGTGGCGTAGATGGTGTTTTGACCGTTGATTATCCGCCTGAAGAATGTGAAGAATGGGTAAAATGCCTGGATCAAAATGCTATTGATGCAATTTTTCTGTTATCACCGACCACCCTCAAGCAGCGTTTTCAGCAAGTTGCCAAATTAGCGCGAGGTTACATATACTATGTTTCGCTAAAAGGTGTGACCGGTGCATCACATCTAGACTTGAGTGACGTCAAAAATATGCTGACACAAATTCGTGAATCAATCACTATACCAATTGGCGTAGGTTTTGGTATTCGTGATGGCGAGACGGCCAAAGCGGTATCTGAACTTGCAGACGCAGTGGTCGTGGGTAGTCGCATTATTGAAGAAATTGAGCAATCACCGCATACTGAAGTACTGAGTAATGTCGGTCATTTGATAGAATCCTTACGCAAAGCCATTGATGAGCGTTAATGGTGATGTTTAATACATATTGTAGGATGCGGCCATGAGCTGGTTTGAAAATATAATTCCGCCAAAAATAAAACGTAAAGAAAATGGCGTGGACAAAAAGAATGTTCCAGAAGGTCTTTGGAGCAAATGTCAGGCCTGTGAGGCGGTGCTTTATTATACCGACTTAGGCAAGAATCTTAATGTTTGTCCCAGATGTGATTATCACAATCGCCTGACAGCGCGGGACCGTCTTGATTTGCTACTTGATCCAGATGGGCGTCAGGAAATCGCTGCGGAGGTTATTCCAACGGATCCGCTTAAGTTTAAAGACAGTAAACGCTACGTTGATCGATTGTCACAAGCACAGAGCAACACCAATGAAGATGATTCCTTAGTTGTTATGCATGGCGCAATCAAAACTGTACCCATGGTTGTTGCTGTTTTTGAGTTTGGTTTTATGGGTGGCTCCATGGGATCGGTTGTGGGTGAACGTTTTGTTCGCGGGGTAAATGTTTGTATTGAAAAACATATACCATTTGTATGTTTTACTGCGAGTGGTGGTGCACGCATGCAGGAGGGTTTGTTTTCGCTTATGCAAATGGCCAAAACATCCGCTGCATTGACACGTTTGAGTCGTGAAAAACTGCCTTTTATTTCAGTGTTAACGGATCCGACAATGGGTGGTGTGTCAGCAAGTTTTGCGTTTATCGGTGACACCGTGATTGCTGAACCAGGTGCACTCATTGGTTTTGCCGGGCCGCGTGTTATTGAACAGACCGTACGCCAAACGCTACCGGAGGGTTTTCAGCGTGCTGAATTCTTACTGCAACATGGTGCCGTAGATATGATTGTTGATCGCAGACAAATGCGTGATAAATTGGTAAATCTATGCACTTTATTAATGCGTGTGCCTGTGCCTACACCTACACCTACACCTACACCTGCTCCTGACTCTGTTTCATAAACATCCAGCGCTCAAATTACCAATAGCGATACATACCGAATGCTTGAAGCCAGTATAAAGCCGGGTTCATTATCTGATTGGTTGGTTTATCTTGAATCTTTCCATCCAAAAGCCATTGATATGGGATTGGCGCGTGTTGATCAAGTTAGACAGAAAATTGGATTGACACCTGCGTTCCCGATTATCGTTGTTGGCGGTACAAATGGTAAGGGTTCGATCTGTACGATGTTAGAAGCGATTTTAAACTGTGCGGGTTATCGTGTTGGTTGCTATACCTCGCCACATCTGTTGCGTTATAACGAACGCATACGTATCCAACAAGAAGAAATCGATAACGAATCACTTTGTCAGGCCTTTGAAGTTGTCAATACAGCAGCAACAAACTGCGGCGTTACATTAACCCTTTTTGAATATTTTACATTGGCCGCCATGCACTTGTTTATACAGACTCGTGTTGATGTAGCCATTCTGGAAGTAGGGCTGGGTGGGCGTCTTGATGCGGTAAATGTTTTTGATGCGGAGTGTGCAGTTCTTGCCAGCATTGACTTCGATCATATGGATTATCTTGGCAACACCAAAGAAATGATTGGTTACGAAAAAGCCGGTGTTTTTAGGCAAGGCAAACCGGCTATTTGCGCGCAATTTGATCTACCCATAACGGTTCGTCAACAAGCAGAAAAAATTGCTGCCGATTTTATGCAAATTGGTAAACAGTTTGGGTTTTCCAGTAAAGCGAATCAATGGGATTTCTGGGGGCCAAAGGGTGGTCGGTATGCCTTGCCTTATCCAACAATACCTGGGACCAAACAAGTGCAAAATGCCAGCGCATGCCTGGCCACATTGGACATGCTGGATAATAAATTGCCGGTCAGTATGAATGCAATACGCCAAGGTTTATTGGAAGCGATATTGCCGGGCAGATTCCAGGTTTTGCCAAGTCAACCGCCGGTAATTCTGGATGTGGCACATAATCCTGAAGCTGCGCGTACATTAGCGGAGAATCTCGATATGATGCCGTTTTCCGGTCGCACTTATGCCGTATTTTCTATGCTGAAAAATAAAGATATTGCGGGTGTTATCAACGCATTAAAGAATCAAGTTGATGTCTGGCTGATATCCGCAACACATGGCTCGCGGGGCGCATGTGTGGATGAACTGATAGCAGGATTTCATGTTGCTGGCATTACACAAGAGGAGCGTGTCATTCATACGTTTCCTGATTCTGTAGCAGCCTATGTATTCGCCTGTGAACAAGCAACTAAAAATGATAGAATCTGCGTGTTGGGTTCATTCCATACGGTGGGTGCCGTGTTGCAATACCAGGACATGGCACGAATTAGGTAATAATCGGATATTTCAAATGAATAAAAATATCAGTGAAGAAGAGTTATTACTAAGAAAGCGTGCAAGAAGACGGTTGGTTGGCGCAGTTGTGCTGGTTTTTGCTGCGGTGATTATTTTGCCAATGATATTTGATGAACCGAAACCTGAAGCGCAACAAAATGAGATCGCGATTCATATTCCATCAGAAAACGTTGTCCACGAAACGCCTGCTCTATTGTTGCCATCGGAAGAATTACCGATGCAAGATGAATATGAGGAAATTGATCTGGCGGAATTAATGCCCGATGAATCTTTAGAAGACGTTGTTAAGTATCAGCATGTGCCAATACCAGGTATCAAACCCTATTTTGAAGCTATTGAAACAGTGGTAGTGGAAACAATACCTGCTGCCGTTGCTACTGCTACTAAAGGGTTTGTTGTGCAGTTGGGTGCTTTTTCTGATTTGTCAAAAGCGGAACAGCAACAAAGAAACCTCATGTCTAATGGCATTGATGCCTATACAGAAACCATTAGGGCTGAAAATAATCAACAAGTAACGCGAGTACGTATCGGGCCTTACCCAACTCGAATCACTGCTGAAGATGAACTTGCAAAATTAAGAAAACTGGGGCTTGATGGTGTGGTGACCTCACATTAATTTGCTAAAGAAAGGTTGCGCATCTGGATTGAAAAAAGAACTTTAAAGCGTTTGATTCTCCTATGTAGTTTATCTATGTATTGCTAACTAATGTAATACTCACGGCTTTTTGTACATGACCATTTTTGACTATGTTGTATTAGGTATATTTGTCGTATCAATTGTCTTAAGTATCATGCGTGGTTTAGTGCGCGAGGTACTCTCCATAGCTGGCTGGGTTATTGCTTTTGTGGCTGCGAGTTCCTATGCGGGGGATTTTGAACCAATGCTGCCGTCAGAAGTCAGTGGAGAGTCACTGCGCATGATCGCTTCATTTTTTGTTTTATTTATATCAGTATTACTGGTTACCAGCTTGATAATCATGTTGTTATCCGCCCTTATTAAAGGCATTGGATTGGGATTTATTGACAGATTGTTGGGCGCGGCTTTCGGATTTCTACGCGGTCTTTTAGTTGTCACTGTTCTGGTGCTAATTGCCGGATTGACGACAGTGCCGCAGAAATCGTTTTGGGAGCATGCACAGTTCAGCAGTCCATTGGAAACGTTTGCTGTGTATGTGAAAGATTGGTTGCCGGACGACTTATCCAAACGTATTAATTATGAGCGTGAAGAAGCCGCTTTTTGATTAATAGTTTACCGATATTGAGTCGGTTGGATAGTTGATCGGGATGTAATTATTTATACATAATAATTGTTTTTTTACACTTAAATACAATTTTAATAAAGGAAAAACCGTTGATTGTTAATCATGGCATATTTCTAAGCGCAGTACTCACGGAGTAATTTTATGTGCGGAATTCTTGGCATCGTCGCAAAATCACCGGCCAATCAGTTGCTTTATGATGGTTTGTTGATGCTGCAGCATCGCGGACAAGATGCGAGTGGTATTGTAACTGCTCATGGCAATACGTTTCATATGCATAAGGGCAGTGGTATGGTTAGAGATGTATTCCATACCAGTAATATGCGCGACTTATCTGGAAGTATGGGGATTGGACATATCCGCTATCCAACTGCCGGTTCTGCAGGATCTTCAGCTGAGGCACAGCCTTTTTATGTCAACTCGCCATTTGGTATCGTACTGAGTCATAACGGAAACTTAACCAATGCAGAACAGCTGAATAAGGAATTGTTTCGCGCGGATTTGCGCCATGTCAATACAAATTCAGATTCTGAAGTATTATTAAACGTGCTTGCCCATGAATTACAGGGCAGTACACGTAGTTTTCAGTTGGATCCGGAGACTATTTTTTCTGCTGTAACAGGCGTGCATAAACGGTGCAGAGGTGCTTATGCAGTGGTAGCCATGATTGCTGGCTATGGTTTATTAGCTTTCCGCGATCCTTACGGTATTCGCCCGTTGGTATTTGGCACGATAGAAACAGAGCATGGGAGTGAATACCTGGTTGCTTCAGAAAGTGTTGCACTGGACACTTTGGGGTTTAAATTGATACGCGATGTTGCGCCTGGCGAGGCTATTTTTATTGATGAAGAAGGCAACTTTTATAGTAAACAGTGCGCAGAGAATCCATCACTCAATCCCTGCATTTTTGAGTATGTTTATTTGGCACGGCCAGATTCAATGATTGATGGGATCTCGGTGTATGAAACGCGTCTGAATATGGGCGAATCTCTGGCCGAGAAAATCACCAAATCGATGCGTCATCTTGATATTGACGTGGTTATTCCGATTCCGGAATCAAGTCGTCCCAGCGCTTTACAACTGGCGAACCATCTGGGGGTGGATTTCCGTGAAGGGTTTGTTAAAAACCGTTATGTTGGACGCACATTCATTATGCCAGGGCAACAACAGCGTCGGAAATCAGTGCGTCAAAAACTCAATGCTATGAGTATTGAATTTCAAGGAAAGAATGTAATGCTGGTTGATGATTCGATTGTGCGTGGTACAACTAGCCGTGAAATCGTGCAAATGGCAAGAGAGGCGGGCGCTAACAAAATATATTTTGCATCTGCTGCGCCGCCAGTTCGTTTCCCCAATGTGTATGGCATTGATATGCCGACGCGTCAGGAACTGATTGCGACAAATCGTGATGATGAAGAAATTTGCCATGAAATCGGTGCGGATTACCTTATTTTCCAAGAACTTGATGCATTGAAGCATGCGGTTTCAAAAGTAAAACCGTCACAGACAAGCTTTGAGACTTCTTGTTTTAATGGCAACTATATTACAGGTGATGTCACACCGGATTATTTGAGTTCGATTGAATTGACTCGTAACTCAAGCCAGCCTGTTTCTCAGATTAGATCCAAGACACAACTTGATTTAAGCTTGGTTGTCTCTGATTAATACGTCGTCAACCCACGCTTGATGGCGTATTAGCAAAAATATTTGTTTGGAGTAATTTTTAAATGTCTGATGATCTGCAACCAGAAACCTTAGCCATTCACACAGGTATTCATCGAAGTCAGTTTAATGAGCATTCTGAAGCGCTGTATCTTACATCAAGTTATGTATTTGATAGTGCAGCGCAAGCGGCAGCACGTTTTGCCGGCGAAGAACCTGGCAACATCTATTCACGTTTTACAAATCCAACGGTAACGGCATTGGAGGAAAGGCTCGCCGCATTGGAAGAAGCGGAAACTTGTATTGCCACATCTACTGGTATGTCAGCTATTCTGACTAGTGTGATGGGATTATTATCTGCTGGCGATCATATCGTTGCATCGCGTAGCTTATTTGGCGCAACGGTTAATTTATTTAACAATATTTTAAAACGTTTTAACATAGACACGACGTTTGTATCTGCAACTGATGTTAGTGCGTGGGAAGCTGCTGTTAGACCGAATACAAAACTATTTTTTCTTGAAACACCGTC
This sequence comes from Nitrosomonas sp., assembly GCA_021774075.1. GTDB lineage: Bacteria > Pseudomonadota > Gammaproteobacteria > Burkholderiales > Nitrosomonadaceae > Nitrosomonas. The sequence goes on from JAJFJK010000001.1 coordinate 23,840, forward strand.
TAATCCGTTAACTGAAATTTCAGATATCACTGAATTATCCAAGGTGGCTAAGAAAGCAGGTGCATGGCTAGCCGTTGATAATTGTTTTTGCACCCCCATCTTACAAAAACCGCTTAAATTAGGTGCGGATATAGTCATTCACTCTGCTACCAAATACCTGGATGGTCAGGGTAGAGTATTGGGTGGTGCCGTCCTGGGCAATCGTGAATTGTTGATGGAGGGTGGTGTATTTGGGTTTTTGCGTACGGCAGGGCCTACATTAAGTGCGTTTAATGCCTGGGTGATTCTAAAAGGGCTTGAGACGCTTAAAATACGTCTAGATGCACATGCAAATAATGCCATGCAAATGGCGCGTTGGTTAGAGGCCCAACCAAATATCGAGCGTGTTTATTATCCCGGGTTACCTTCTCATCCACAATATGATCTTGCCACAAGTCAGCAAAAGAACGGTGGTGGAATCGTCTCGTTTGAAGTAAAAGGTGGCAAACAAGCCGCGTGGCGCGTGATTGATGAATCACGTTTAATATCAATTACCGCCAATCTAGGCGATACTAAAAGTACCTTAACCCACCCGGCCAGTACAACACATGGTCGTATTAGCCAGGAAGCGCGGGATGATGCAGGGATTTCAGATGGCTTGCTGCGTATAGCCGTTGGATTGGAAGCTGTACAAGATATTCAAGCTGATTTGGCAAGAGGTTTAGCGTAATTTTACCAAACCAGCTTGTGATATAAATCTTATGTTTTTTATAATTTTAAGATTGTTTAAACCACTTCAGCTTTCTGAATAACAACATCATCCAATGGAACATTCTGATGGCCATTACGGTCACCCGTATCAACTTTCTTGATTTTATCAACCACATTCTGACCTTCAATGACCTTGCCAAAAACACAATAACCATAACCTTGTGGCGTAGGTTCCTTGTGGTTAAGAAATCCATTGTTGGCAACATTAATAAAAAATTGTGCCGTTGCAGAGTGGGCATCAGCAGAGCGTGCCATGGCGACTGTATAGGTTTCATTTTTCAAGCCATTGGCAGCCTCATTGTTAATGGGTGCTTGAGTTTGCTTTTGTTCCATGCCCGGTTCAAATCCGCCACCTTGAATCATGAAATCATCTATAACCCGATGAAAAATCGTATTGTCATAAAAACCACTTGTTACATAATCTAGAAAATTTTGTACTGTCTCTGGTGCTTTTTCACTGTCCAGCTCAAGTGAAATAATACCGTAATTTGTGTGTAGTTCGATCATGGAAATCCTTGTTAATTATTATTTAGGGCACTTCTAAAAATCCAGATTTCATCCCAACTGCTGCGTTGCGGAAAAAAATTTCTTGCTTACATATCAAACGTATGCTGCGCTGCAAAATTTTTTCCGCGCCTTGCATTTGGGTGAACTCTGAATTTTTAGAGGCACCCTTTATTTTTTCAAAGCCATAAAATAGCTAATCTATTGGCAAAAGCACAACATCCTCAATTATGACACTTTCACGCGGCACATCGCTGCGAAAAGGACCGCCTGAGCCGGTTGGTATCGCGGCAATTTTATTGACGACTTCTATTCCGTCAGTTACTTTTCCAAATACTGTATAGCCAAATCCACGTTGATTGGATGCTGTGTAGTTAAGAAAGGCATTATCAGCCACATTGATAAAGAATTGTGCCGTAGCCGAATGTGGGGCTGATGTGCGTGCCATGGCAACGGTGCCTATTTGATTCTTAAGACCGTTAGCCGCTTCATTCTCGATGGGTGCACGGGGTGTTTTTTGCTGCATTGTGGTGTCAAATCCGCCCCCTTGAATCATGAAATTCCGTATCACACGATGAAAGATTGTGTTCTTATAAAAACCATCTTCGGCATATTGTAAGAAATTTTGCACGGTATTAGGTGCTTTGTCTGGATAAAGTTCAAGCGTTATATTACCCATATTGGTCTTCACAATTACTTGTGGGTTGGCTGCAAGAGTTGTTACGCTAAGAAGAAGTGTTGTAATTAAAACAATAACTTGAGTGATACGCATGTGCTTTCCTGTTGAGATAATGTTGGGGAATGGATATTAAGAACCAATTGCTTTCTTAAGCAGCCATTATGCTATACTCCCCAAACTTTTTTTAGTAAAAATATTTCAGAATTCTATCAAGAAGATAGACTATTCTACAATCTTATTTTAGTAGCAGAATGCTTAAATTATACAATTCACTGATTCGAGAAAAACAAGAATTTGTTCCATTAATACCCGGCAAAGTAAAAATTTATGTTTGTGGCATGACGGTTTATGATTTTTGTCATCTTGGTCATGCACGGGTTCTGGTAGTATTTGATACCGTCGTGCGTTGGTTTGAAGCCTGTGGGTATGAGGTGATTTATGTGCGTAATATTACCGATGTCGACGATAAGATTATTAAGCGTGCACTAGAAAATAACGAAACCATTGAGGTACTGACGAATCGTTTTATTCAGGCCATGGATAAAGATGCAGCTGCCTTGGGTGTTGCACAACCCACGCACGAACCGCGTGCAACGCGTTATGTGGAAAATATGATTAATATGATCAGTGTATTGATCGATAAGTCACTTGCATATGCTGCGAGTAATGGCGATGTATATTATGCCGTTCATAATTTCCCCGGTTATGGCAAACTTTCTGGTAAATCACTGGACGATTTGCGTGCAGGGGAACGCGTTGAAATAGATCAATATAAGAAAGATCCTTTGGATTTTGTCTTATGGAAAGCGGCTAAGCCGGGTGAACCGTATTGGGATTCACCCTGGGGTAGGGGGCGGCCAGGCTGGCATATAGAATGCTCAGCAATGAGTGAACATTTTCTGGGTGAACATTTTGATATTCATGGCGGTGGTCAGGATTTGCAATTTCCGCATCATGAAAATGAAATTGCGCAAAGTGAAGGTGCGCATGACCATACTTTCGTCAATTACTGGATGCACAATGGGTTTGTGCGTGTTGACAGTGAGAAGATGTCTAAATCATTGGGTAATTTCTTTACAGTACGAGAAATTCTCAAGAATTATCAACCGGAAGTTGTGCGTTTTTTTATTCTGCGCGCACAATACCGTAGTCCACTGAATTATTCAGATCAGCACTTAAAAGATGCCAAACTGGCATTGGATCGTTTATATATTGCGCTGAAGGAAATTGAGGGCATACAAGAACTGACCATTGATTGGGAGCACCCAAATGCCCAAATATTCATGGCGGCAATGCATGATGATTTTAATACACCCGAAGCAATTGCAGTTTTATTTGAACTGGCAACAGATATTAACAAAACGGGTTCGCAACAAAATGCAGCTTTACTTAAAGCATTAGGCGGCTTACTCGGATTACTGCAACAGAACCCGCAAGATTATCTACAGAACACTACAAGTACAGCGGATGACGGACAGTTATCCTCGGATCAAATCGAGGAAATGATTCAGCAGCGTTTGAACGCACGTAAAGCAGGGCAGTATTCAGATGCAGACGCGATTCGACAGCGTCTATTGGAAGCTGGTGTTATTCTTGAGGATGGTTCCCAGGGTACAACTTGGCGACGGCAATAATATAACCCGATTTAAACTGGCTTATATGCGCCACAGATATAACGTAGACCCTGAAAAATCATTGAGCGGGATACTTTTTTCTGGTTCCACACCTGGAATTCTAAACGTATTGCTGATGAGAATGCTGCCTGGGCGCATTTCCTGGCAGGCTTTCTGCCAGAGTGATCCCATGGGCACAGGTGATAAATACGCATACACGACATCATAATGCGAAAGATCATGTTGCCAAAAGTCACCCCATTTAATCCTGCATTTCGAGAATAAAGAAAGATTTCTTATTTTACTGATCAGATAGGGTAGCGGCGCTGCTTCAACGCCATAATAAGCGCCATGTGGTTGTGTTTTGCTCAGCTTGTTTAATAAGCCACCACACCCGCTGCCCAAATCAATAAATGAGAACTTACGCTGTGTCGGCAATAATAAAGCCATCGCATCGGTTACGTCCCGGCTTGAAAGATAAAGTGGCACCTGTGTCCGATAAGTTTTGCCATAAACCAGAAATAATAATAGAAACACAGCGCCAAACCATAATGGTGACAAGCCAAGTGCCAGCATAGTTATGACAGCAGGCATGAAGAGCAGATGTATCGGTAGCCACCAAATAGCCATTTTTAATTGATAGCTGATGAACCCTGCCATGAGTCCTTGTAGTAACGCCCATTCAAACAGCGTTAGTGGTAATGCGGTGGTCATTACCAGAATGCAAATAAGCGCTAATGCAAATATTTGGCTAATTAATGCGACCAATGATGGCAAGCGTGTATGAGAAATAAATGACCACATAGATTGTCTGTAAATTATTAGGTGTTAGTTTCAACAGGTGGTGCAGGTGCAGTGGCTGGTGCAATGGGTGCAGCTGATTCGGGAGGTGCAGGCAGTGCCGGTGTGGGTGTAGTCTGATCATTAGGATTAACAATCATTTCCGCATCGAATGAATGTTCAACATCAATTTTTAATGCGCCCCCATCTTTGGTAATATCTTTCTCAGCTTCTTCATTCATTACGATAATACTAATTCGTCGATTAATAGGGTTAAAAGGATCATCTGGATCAAATAATACAGCAGAGGACAGACCTACAACCCGAAGCATTTTGCTGGTATCCATGCCGCCAACTATCAACTCTCTACGTGATGCATTGGCACGATCTGCAGACAGTTCCCAATTACTGTAACCTTTATCTCCGGTTGGAAATGGTGTTGCATCGGTATGTCCGGAAAGGCTGATTCTGTTAGGTACATCATTAAGCGTTTTGCCAATCTCATGCAGAATTGCTTTCGTGTAGGCTTGTAATTCAGCACGTCCACTAGCAAACATCGGCCTGTTTTGCTCATCAACAATCTGAATACGTAAACCATCAGTTGTAATATCAAGGAGTAATTGATTTTTGAATTGTTTTAAAGCTGGATTGGCCTCAATTGCTTGCTCAATTTTGAGTTTTAGATTCTGTAGCCTTTGCATTTCTGCTTTCTGGCGTTGAAGTTTATTTGTTTCACGGTTGATTTTATCCTCTCTAAGAGTCCCCTTTTGTACCTGACCACTTTGACGCGTAAGATCAGTTCCTCCACCTTTTATTATACTTGTTGCATCACCGACTCCAGAGCCACCGGACATGGCGACTTTTACGAGTTCCGGGTTTTGGAAATATTCTGCAATACCTAACAAGGTGTCTTCACTTGCTGAGCTAAGTAGCCACAACAATAGAAAGAAGGCCATCATAGCTGTAACAAAATCAGCATATGCAATTTTCCATGCTCCGCCATGGTGCCCCCCTGCAACTTTCTTGATACGCTTAATGATAATAGGGCGTTGTGAAAGATCGTTAGACATAAATTGCCTCTTGGTTTATACAGATATTATCTTGAAATGTAAGTGATCAGGATTTGCTTTGTTTAACGTGTTCTTCCAACTCCGCAAAGGACGGCCGTTCTGTCGTAAACAAAACTTTTCTGCCAAATTCGACAGCAAGTACAGGGGAATAACCGTTAAGATTAGCTAACAAAGTAATTTTGATGCACTCAAACAACTTACTTGATGCATGTAGTTGGTGCTCCAATTTCCCTGACAGCGGTGTTACAAATCCATACGCAAGCAAAATGCCAAGAAAAGTGCCAACCAATGCAGCAGCAATCAGCATACCCAGTTCAGTAGGAGGGAGGTGAACAGATTCCATGGTGTGGACGACACCCATCACAGCAGCAATAATTCCGAAAGCAGGTAGCCCATCTCCCAGCTTGGCAACGCAATGGATTGGGACTTCCCCTTCTTGATGATGGGTTTCTAATTCACTATCCATCAAACTTTCAATTTCAAGTGCGTTAAGATTGCCACCAACCATTAGGCGTAAATAATCAGTTATGAATTCAGTGGCATGATGGTCCTCAAGAATAGTGGGGTATTTTGTGAAAATAGGACTGTTATTTGGTTCATCGACATCTCCTTCAATGGACATTAACCCTTCTTTACGAACTTTCCCTAGGATTTCATAAAGTAATGTTAATAATTCCATATAAACTTCTTTAGAATATTTGGTTTCTTTAAAGACGGCAGGCAATCCCTTCATTGTGGCTTTTAAAGCTTTATTTGAATTGCCGACTATAAATGCACCAAGCGCGCCTCCGCCGATCATAAGCACCTCGACAGGTTGCCAAAGTATGGCGAGATGCCCGCCTGCAAGAACATAGCCGCCGAATATACTAAGAATAATGATGATGTAGCCAACGATAACCAGCATTGTGTAAACTCCCGGGAATGGATTAATTAACCTGAATATCTCAAATGATTCAGAGGCATTCTTTTTTATAATGGTAATGAATGGAAAAACTGCTTCATAGCGGATAAAATTTATGTGAAAAGATAGCATGTCGCTATGAAACTTAACCTGTGAGAAAAGGCGAAATTTACCCGCATTTTAAATAATTAGATGGCCCACCTAAATACATGATAAAGATGTATGTATAATCAAATTGTTATGGTCTTTATGCGCGAGTTATTTGTTGGCTTGAGAAATGAAAATCAGTATTTCTCAGGCTGTTATTGAATTCCTTATTGAAGTGAATCTAATATGGAAACTTATGAAGCTTTATTAGCAACATTGGCATTAATGATGGGCGCATCATGGGCGAGTGGCATTAACCTATACGCTGTATTATTGGTGCTGGGGATTGGTGGTTCAACGGGAAACATTGATTTGCCGACGGAATTGGCTGTACTTGAAGATCCATTAGTCATTGGCGCAGCTGGCCTCATGTATTTTGTTGAGTTTTTCGTTGATAAAACACCCGGCGTTGATACGGGGTGGGATACCATCCATACGTTTATACGCATTCCAGCAGGCGCCATGTTGGCCGCAGGGGCTGTTGGCGATGTGACGCCTGCTCTGGAGATTGCTGCAGGAATTCTTGGCGGTGGTATTGCTGCAACAAGTCATGCGACTAAAGCAGGTACACGTTTGTTGATTAATACCTCACCCGAACCCTTTTCGAACTGGTCTGCATCAATTACAGAAGATGTTCTGGTGATAGCCGGTTTATGGGCCGCTTTGTATCACCCGGAAGCATTTCTGGTTTTATTTATCGTATTCATAATTTTATCAATTTGGTTATTACCAAAATTATGGTATTTAATTAAAATTATTTTATATAAGATAGGGAAATTCTTTGGCTTGGTAAACGCCGAATCTGTCACAACAGTTGATACAACAAAAGCAGGAAATTCAGAACATGCCAGAAATAATTTGCTGGCTATTGAAAAATTGTATGAATTACGTGACAGTGGCGCACTTACTGAACAGGAGTTTCAGCTACAGAAAAATAAGATTTTAAATAAAGATGATCTACAAGATGCTAAGTAACATCTTAATCCCCAGGCCGTAGAGTAAAACGATAAAGATTCCTTTGAGAGTGCTTGTATGGATGGAGTGTGTGGCTCTTGCGCCAAGTGGTGCAGTTAACATGCTGGCCAGAACAAGCCAGCCTAACGCGGGCAAATAGACGTAACCAATTGTATAATCAGGTAAAGATTGTGGTTGCATGAGGCCATTTGCAATATAGCTAATTGTTCCGGTCACAGCAATTGGGAAACCAATTGCAGCTGCTGTACCAATGGCATGATGTAGTTTGACATTACATAGCGTCAGAAATGGTACAGACAGTAAGCCACCACCGATTGCAACCAGACTGGATAGCGCACCAATTAAACTGCCGACCGCAAACAGCCCTGTTTTTCCTGGAAGCTGCCGATTGGATGTCGGGCTTAGCTTCAGTAGCATTTGCGTGGCGGCATAAAAAATAAAGATCACAAAAATAATGCTCAAAATTTGGCTGGTTAGCGTGCCTGCAAATGTTGCGCCGCCGAATGTGCCAAGCAGAATGCCGGGGGTTATGTTTTTAACAGTGGGCCAATTAACCGCGCCATGTGCATGATGCACACGTAAACTGGCGGCAGAAGTAAATATAATGGTTGCCATGGTGGTACCTAAGGCAAGATGAAGAATGCGATCCGGTGGGAAATCCTGTGCAATAAAAAGGGTTGTCAGCGCAGGCACAATAATCAACCCGCCGCCAATGCCCAACAAGCCTGCAAAGAAACCAACGACAGCACCTACCAGCAGATAAATCAACCACCATTCCATGTTAATCCCTTGTGCGATTGACGCCTTAACCTGAATGTTTTATTACAGAATGCCTGTGATGAATTTCCATTCAGCTGGGTCGACCGGCGTAATGGATAACCGGTTGCCTTGTTGCAAAACACGCATTCTGATTAACTCGGGATATTGACGTAATTCCTTGATCGTGACAAGGCGGGTTTTTTTTATGAAAGTAATTTCAATATTAAACCAGCGGGGATTCTGAGGCGTAGCTTTGAGGTCATAGTACCTGCTTTTGGCATCAAACTGCGTGGCATCGGGATAGGCGGGTTGTGTGACTTCTGCAATGCCTACGATCCCCGGCTGGGCACAACAAGAATGATAGAAAAAGACCCGATCACCAGATGACATTTGGTTACGCATAAAATTGCGCGATTGATAATTACGTATGCCAAACCATGCAGTTGTTTTTGCGGGCATAGCTGCCAAATCGTCTATGCTTATTTTATAAGGCTCAGACTTCATTAACCAGTAACGCATTTTTTATCTGGGTATGTTGTTAGAACACTGAGTAGCGTAGCGGTAGGAATTCTAATGCTATGCTACATTACTTGTAAATTTATTACAGTACATAGCGTGCCAGGTCCTCACTTTGTGATAAATCCTTAAGGCGAGAGTCAACATAGGTTGCGTCGATGACAATGGTTTCACCACTGTGTTTTGGCGCGTTGTAAGAAATTTCTTCCAGCAATTTTTCCATTACAGTATGAAGACGTCTGGCACCGATATTTTCAGTTTTACTGTTAACGGAAAAAGCAATTTCGGCTAAGCGCATAATGGCATCACTGGCAAACTGGAGTTGTATACCCTCAGTGGCGAGCAATGCTTCATATTGACGGGTAAGACATGCATCGGTATTGGTTAGAATTTGTTCGAAATCGCTGACACTTAAGCTCGTCAGTTCGACACGGATGGGGAAACGGCCTTGCAGCTCAGGAATCAGATCAGAGGGTTTGGACATATGAAATGCACCACTGGCTACAAACAGGATGTGATCTGTTTTAATCATGCCATATTTGGTGGAGACGGTTGTGCCTTCAACCAAGGGAAGCAGGTCTCTTTGTACGCCCTGACGTGAAACATCACCACCAGAGTTTCCTGAACGGGTGGCTATTTTGTCAATTTCATCCAGAAACACAATGCCGTTTTGTTCGACATTCTCTATCGCTGTTAACTTGAGGTCTTCGTCATTGACCATCTTGGCGGCTTCTTCCTCAATTAAAAGCTTTCGGGCTTCTCGAATGGTCAATTTACGCGTTTTTCTTTTTTCACCTGACATGTTCTGAAACATGCCTTGGATTTGTGACGTTAAATCCTCCATAACGGGCGGTGCAAATATTTCCATATTGGCACGGGATGTGGCGATATCTATGTCGATTTCTTTGTCATCCAATTCACCTTCGCGTAATTTTTTACGAAATTTCTGGCGCGTCGAACTATCGCGATCATCCGTGTTTAAGTCGGTATCAAACTCTCTGGCAGCAGGTAATAGGGTGTCCAAAATACGTTCTTCCGCACGGTCTTCTGCTAACGGTTGTTTTTTGCGGGTTTCTCTTTCACGAGATTCCTTGATGGCCGTTTCAGCCAGATCGCGAATTATTGAATCAACATCACGTCCAACATAGCCCACTTCGGTAAATTTAGTGGCTTCAATTTTTATGAACGGCGCGTTTGCTAATTTTGCCAAACGTCGTGCGATTTCTGTTTTGCCGACACCTGTTGGACCAATCATCAGAATATTTTTTGGCGTAATTTCTTGGCGTAACGGATCCGCCACTTGTTGTCTGCGCCAGCGATTTCTAAGTGCAATGGCAACAGCGCGTTTGGCGGTATCCTGCCCGATAATATGTTTGTCCAGTTCATGGACAATTTCCTGTGGAGTCATTTGAGACATAGTTTTAAATTCTGAAATTGTTTTTTATTGGAAAGATAAAATCAAGAAAACGGTCTATTTAATCAATAGATTCTATAACTTTGTCTTGATTCGTATAAATACATAAATCTCCTGCAATCGTTAGTGATTTTTCGACTATTTCTTTAGGAGATAAATCAGTATTTTCCAACAATGCACGTGCAGCTGCATGGGCGTATGAGCCACCGCTACCAATGGCAGCCAGGCCAAACTCTGGCTCTATGACATCTCCTGCACCGGTGATAATAAGCGTGGATTCTTCATTGGCAACAACCAACATGGCTTCCAATTTACGTAAAATTCGGTCTGTACGCCAATCTTTTGCCAATTCGACAGCTGAACGCATGATGTGGCCATGATGGGCTTCAAGTTTGCCCTCAAAGCGTTCAAATAAAGTGAAAGCGTCGGCAGTGCCGCCGGCGAAACCGGCTAAAATTTTCTCGTGATAAAGCCTGCGAACTTTGCGAGCGCTGGATTTTGCCACAACGGACCCCAACGTTACCTGACCATCTCCGCCCAGTGAAACTTGTTTACCACGTCGTGCTGATACGATTGTTGTCATGAATTCTGCTTATAAGTGATACAAAAAAGGCGATTATACCGTATAAAATGCAGTCTATTTGGTTAGACTGCGGTACTCCAGGGCAATCGGACTTAAAAACACAATTGATGCCATAGGTTGCCAAAAGAAAATAGCTCAGCAGATTATCCAGCAAAAAGGAGATTATGTCTTGAGCCTGAAAGGCAACCAAGGAAGCTTGCATGAAGATGTTGCCACGTATTTCAATCGTCACTACCGTCAAAAGCTGCGATAGTGACTGTTGATGGTGGTCATGGGCGCATTGAAACACGTGCTGTTCGTGTGACAGACGAGATAACATGGTTAAAGGAACAACATGCTTGGGCAGGATTGCAGAACATCATTACTGTCACCGCAACAAGAGAATCAGAAAATAAAGTAACCGAGGAAACGCGTTATTTCATCAGCAGTCTGAGCGCTAATAATCCAGCCAAACTGGAACATGCCGTTCGCGCCCATTGGGCTATTGAGAACAATTTACATTGGGTGCTTGATATTGCCTTTGATGAAGATAGTAATCGAACACGTAAAGGCCATAGTGCAGCCAACCTTGCCATTATCAGGCATATTGCTTTAAACCTGATAAAGAAAAAAAATACATCAAAAGTTAGTGTGAAGACAAAACGCTTAAAGGCCGGTTGGGATAATGATTATTTGCTTCGGATTTTTGGTGTTATTTAAGCCCGATTGCCCTGGGGTCAATCGGTATCAATAATCGTTGAGTGAGTTGAACAGATTCCAGTTGAGAAATCAGGTAAATTTCGTTATGTGGTCAGTAAGGTGGCGCATAGATAGACAGCGATGGCAGGCGATCTATCAAATTCGCGTGCCGAAACTTTCAAAGTAAAACTGATCAATTTCATCGCGACTAAATTGATGGTTCTGTCCGCCACGTTGGGCAATTTTAAGTGCGCCCATTAATGATCCAAGTTGCCCGGTTGTTTGCCAATCCAGATTATTAGCGATGCCATATAGTAAGCCTGCACGGTATGCGTCACCGCAGCCTGTTGGGTCGACAATTTCTTTGGGTCTCACACAGGGAATCTCAATTTGTTTGCCATCAGCATAAATGATCGAACCTTGAGGGCCTAATGTGACAATTAATGCTTTGGCTTTATTGGCCAGGTCTTCCAGCGTGCAGCCCGTACGTTCTTGTAACATCTGACCTTCGTAATCGTTGACGGCGATATAATCCGCTTTATCAACAAAATCCAGCAGTTCTTCACCGTTATACATGGGTAAGCCCTGGCCGGGATCAAAAACAAAGGGGATGCTCATTTCCTGGAATTCGCGTGCATGTTGTATCATCCCATCGCGCCCGTCCGGTGCAATAATTCCCAAGCCGATATCGGTAGCATCCTTCACTGAATTTTGATGAGAAAAATTCATGGCACCCGGGTGAAAAGCAGTGATTTGATTGTCGTCCAGGTCAGTGGTAATAAAAGCCTGCGCTGAAAAGGTATCTTTTATGTGCCGTACATGTGTTTGTGGTAAGCCCAATTTGTCAAAGCGATAAGAATAGGGTTCATGATCATCGCCGACTGTGGCCATCATGAGCGGATCACCGCCCAGCATTTTTAAATTATACGCAATGTTACTAGCGCAACCGCCAAATTCACGACGCATATCCGGCACCAGAAATGCGACATTCAAAACGTGAATCTTCTCTGGCAGAATATGATTCTTGAAATGATCGGGAAAGACCATAATATTGTCGTAGGCGATGGAACCACAAATGAGTGTATGCATATTTATTTTGACTACCTTGTTAAATTTATTAAGCTTCCGGTTTCCAGGATAAATCCAATTCACGCGCAGCTTTCACATCGTCCAGTTTTCTTAATGGCATGTTGTGTGGTGCGCCTTTTACCATGTCGGGTTGTTCCTGAATTTCCGTCAGTATTTCTTTCATGGCTACAACAAATCCATCCAGGGTTTCCTTGGACTCTGTCTCAGCCGGTTCAATCAATAAACACTCAGGAACTAACATTGGGAAATAGGTGGTTGGCGCGTGATAGCCCTTATCCAATAATCGTTTTGCCAAATTCATTCCCGTTACGCCGGTTTTATCTTTAATATCTTTCAGCGTGACAATAAACTCATGGCTGGCGCGTCGGGTCGGGTAGGCGATTTCAAACCCTGCTTTGCGTAATTCCACCATCAGATAATTTGCATTCAAAGTGGCGAATTCAGCCACCCGATGCATGCCATCCATACCTAATAATCGAACATATATATAGGCACGTAATAAAACACCTGCATTACCCATATGTGCAGACAAGCGACCAATTGATTGTGGTTTTTCTTTTTCAGTGATCCAGCGATATGCGCCGTTTTCATGCGCGACTATGGGTACCGGAATAAATGGCAATAAACGTTCTGCAACACCGACAGGTGCAGAACCGGGGCCGCCACCGCCATGTGGAGTAGAGAATGTTTTGTGCAAATTAATGTGAATAACATCAAAACCCATATCACCGGGTTTCACTTTGCCAAGTACGGCATTTAAGTTTGCGCCATCGTAATACAGTAAGCCACCGGCTTGGTGAACCATCCGGCTCATCTCCGAAACGTTTTTCTCGAAAACACCAAGTGTAGAAGGATTTGTCAGCATTAATCCGGCAGTTTTTGGGCCAACAGCAGCTTTCAGCGCAGCCATGTCTACATTGCCTTCTTTATCGGTGGCGATTTCAACCACTTTGAAGCCACACATAACAGCTGTTGCTGGATTGGTTCCGTGGGCTGCATCCGGTACGATAATCTCATTACGTGCAAAATCCCCACGCGATTCATGATAGGCACGAATCATCATGACACCAATTAATTCACCTTGAGCACCTGCCATTGGTGTCAGGCTGACACCAGCCATACCCGTGACATCTTTTAAAATTTCCTGCAAGTCATACATACAGGCCAGATAGCCCTGACCGGTATTTTCTGGTGCCAAAGGATGTCTGGCTGTAAATTGCGGTAGCATGGCCAATGAATTACAGGCACGCGGATTATATTTCATGGTACAAGAGCCTAATGGATAGAACTCGGTATCAATTGAAAAATTCTTTTGTGATAATCGCGTGTAATGGCGTACGGTGTCCATTTCAGAGACTTCTGGGAGCAATGGCGGTGCTTTGCGTTGTAAGTTCTCAGGTATTTTGTTGGCACTTGCGGCGGTTAACGGAGATTGAGAATAATTACGACGCCCTGGGCGCGAGTGTTCAAATATCAGCATGATCAGTTGGCGTATTCTTGATTTATTTTAAAGCAGCAAGTGCTGCATCATAATTAGGTTCATCGGCAATTTCTGGCACTAACTCGGCATGGATAATTGTGTCTGTTTCATCCAAAACAATCACTGCACGTGCAGTAACGCCAGCGAAGGGGCCTTCTGCAATGGCGACGCCATAATCCCGCATAAAATTAGTGCCACGCATGGTGGATAACGTAATCACTTTATCCAGGCTTTCTGCGTCACAAAAACGACTCATGGCAAATGGCAGGTCAGCGGCAATAATGAGTACGACAGTGTTGCCCATATTGCTGGCTTGTTCATTAAATTTGCGTGTAGACAGGGCGCAAACAGGGGTATCCAGACTTGGAACAATATTTAATACTTTTTTCTTGCCGGCATAATTAGCTAGTGTGACATCAACCAAATCTCGATTAACCAGTGAAAATGGTGGCGCTTTCTGGCCGGCATTTGGAAACACGCCGTCCACTTTTATTGGATTACCTAAGTGAGTGACCATAATAATTCCTTAATGATAAATAATATAATTTGTATTTTCTTTAGCTGAGCGATTGTGCGAGTAGCTCAGCATAGTGTTGTAAATCAGAAGGGGTTTTGGTTTCCGTGGCGCACACAAGTAGTGCGTTACCAATATCCGGGTAATATTCTTGCAAGTTCAAGCCGCCAAGCACGCCTTTTTCACTAAGTTTCGGTAAAACATCTTTTGCAGATGTCGGCAATGATAATGCTGCCTCATGGAACACGGGGCCACTGAACGTTCTTTTTACACCATTGATTTTTTCCAATTGCTCAATCAGTTCCAAAGTATTGGCATGGGATTGTGCGGCGACTCTGCGTAAACCTTCAGGACCGAGCAAAGCCATATAAATCGTTGCGGCTGTAACCATTAAGCCCTGGTTGGTGCAGATGTTGGACGTGGCTTTGGAACGACGAATATGTTGTTCACGTGCTTGTAATGTGAGTACGAACCCAGGTTTATTATCCAAATCATGGGTGCGGCCAATGATACGTCCAGGGATTTGTCGTAACAATTTGGTTTTGCACGCCATAAAACCAAAGTAAGGTCCGCCGCTGGAAAGTGGAATGCCCAATGGTTGCCCTTCGCCTACTGCGATATCGGCGCCTTTATCTCCCCATTCTCCGGGTGGTGTGAGTAGCGCTAATGCTGTTGGATTAACCACGCCAATCGCTAATGCACTCTTGCTGTGTGCCCAATCAGTTAACGCATCAACCTGCTCCAGCACACCAAAGAAATTAGGCTGTGGAATAACCAGCGCGGCAAAATCTTCCTTGTAGAATTCATCCAGTGATTCCGGTAAGACTTGACCCGATTCTGCACAAAACGGCAGTTCAACCACGTCAATTTTCTGATTGCTGACAATGGCGCGAACGACTTTACGATAAACAGGATGTACCGTTTTGGGAATCAGTATGCGGCGTGATGATTTATGCGACCGTACCGCCATTAAAGCGGCTTCAGCCAATGCAGTTGCGCCGTCATACATACTGGCATTTGAAACATCCATGCCGGTGAGTGAAGCCATCATGGTCTGGTATTCATACAGCAATTGCAAAGTACCTTGACTGGCTTCTGCTTGATAGGGCGTATAAGAAGAATAAAACTCGCCACGGGTTGTGATTTGCCACACAGCAGCCGGTATATGATGTTCATATGCACCGGCTCCAATGTAGTTCTGGTAGAGTCCGTCAGCATTTGCCCGTTCCATCATGAGCCGCGAGATTTCCATTTCGCTTAAACCCGGTGGAACACCCGTTAATTCGCCGCTGATTAAGTCACTAGGAATTTCATCAAAAAGTTCTTCAATCGTATTGGCGCCAATACTGGCCAGCATTTCTGCAATATCTTCTTCGGTGTGTGGAATAAACGGCATGATGGTAATTAATAAATCTTAAAGTGATAATAGAAACAAATAAGTTTGTGCTAGTCACATCAGCATAAATTATCTGACTTAGTGTTGTTCATTTTCCAGTAATGTTTGATAACCTGTGGCATCAAGCAAACCATCCAGTTCAGCGGCGTTAGATGGTTTTAGTTTAAATAACCAGGCATTATATGAATCCTGGTTGATTTTTTCAGGTTCGGATTCCAAATCGGAGTTGACAGCGATCACTTCACCTGAGATTGGCGCGTAGACATCAGCCGCCGCTTTGACTGATTCAGCCACTGCACATTCTTCTTTTTGCGCAAGTTCACGACCTACTTGTGGCAATTCAACAAAAACCATATCGCCAAGTAATTCCTGAGCATGGTGGGTAACACCGATGGTTACTGTACCATCACTTTCAGGTTTAACCCATTCATGTGAGTTTGTATATTTTAGGTCTGTTGGAATACTCATTTTATTGCTCCAGAATTAAGTCGAATTTTTACTGTTTTAAGTTAAACCAGTGCTTTTCCATTTCTAACGAACGGATATTTTACCACTTTGGCGCGTAGTTTCTTATCCCGTACTAATACACTGACATCATCATCAATTGAGATTTGTGAGGCGATGCGGGCAAGCGCAATGGATTGGTTAATCGTCGGCGAAAAACCCCCGCTGGTAATTTCACCTTGGTATTCATTACCGTCATGTTGAGCTACAACAGTTTGGTGTCCACGTAAAACACCTCGGTCTAGTAGAACGAGTCCAATCAATTGTTGGGTTGCCGGGTTATCTAAAAGGGCTTGCTTGCCAATAAAATCACGTTCACTTTTCAAGTCAACTGTCCAGGTCAATCCGGACGCTAATGGCGACGTTGATTCATCCATATCCTGGCCGTAAAGATTCATGCCGGCCTCTAAACGCAACGTATCACGTGCACCCAGTCCAGCTGGCGCAACACCTGCTGCGTGCAAAGCTTTCCAGAAAGCGGTTGCATCATCTACAGGCAGAATAATCTCAAAGCCATCTTCACCGGTGTAGCCGGTACGGGCAATAAAATACTGGCTGAGTACCGTTGATTGGAATAATTTCAAATTTTCTGTTGCGGCTTGCGCGTCAGGGATGACCTGCCAAACCTTGGCGCGTGCATTAGGACCTTGTACAGCGATCATCGCCAGATCACGGCGTGGTGTAACTTCCAGTTCAGGTGCAATGGCGTCACGTTGTTTGAGTATCCAGGCGACGTCTTTTTCCGCAGTGCCTGCATTGACAACAATACGAAACCAGGATTCTGACAGAAAATAGACGATGAGGTCATCAATAATGCCACCCTGTGGGGTTAGCATACAAGTGTAGAGGGCTTTGCCAGGAATGGACAGTTTGTCAACATTATTGGCAACCAATTGGCGCAGGAAGACGCGGGTATTTTCACCTTTAATATCAACTGGCAGCATGTGTGATACATCAAACATGCCAGCATCTTGGCGTACTTTGTGGTGTTCTTCTAACTGTGAGCCATAATGTAATGGCATATCCCAGCCACCAAAATCCACCATTTTTGCATTCATGTCACGGTGGGCTTGATTAAGGGGCGTCATTTTCAGCACGGATTATTCTCCCGAAAATAAAAAATAAGTCATCTAAAATGACCTCACCCCTCTGTCCTTTATACCTGAGAGATTTGCGGATAAGAATCCCGCGTGCCCCTTCGGTGGCTAAGAATTTTTTCTCAGCACTCTCCAGATTGCCTGTCACAAACGGTTCTTAGGGAACAAGTTGGCTTGACCGTGCCTGAGCGATTCCGGGGGGGTTACGCCTTCGGCGGCGCTTTTTTAAAAACAGCGCACTCTCCTGCTTGGACATAAATGGCAGATTGCGAACTATACATTAGCAAGCGCGGTTTATACAAGAAATCTGACTAAATTTAGTAAAATATTTAAGCATGTGTATTAAGGGAAGGTAAAATCGGTTGTAACATATGGCGGTTCCTGAGATTAAAGGGCATTTCTAAAAATCCAGATTTTATCCCAACTGCTGTGTTACAGAAAAAACTTATTGCTATCAGATAAAATATATGCTGCGCTGCAAAATTTTTTCTGCGCCTTGCCTTTGGGCGAACTCTGAATTTTTAGAAGCGCCCTAAAACGAAAATCGTTGTTTAAGGAGAAAAATGAATACTGTTTTGATTACCGGTGTGAATCGAGGTATAGGTCTGGAGTTTGTACGTCAATATGCAATTGATGGGTGGCGTGTTCTGGCCTGCTGTCGTTGTCCTGAATCAGCTGATGCACTCAATAACTTGGCGCAACAATATGCGAATCAAATAATTGTGCATGCATTGGATGTCGCTAAGCATGCACAAATTGAGCAGTTGTCAAAATCTTTATCTGCAGAATCAATTGATTTGTTGATTAATAATGCGGGGGTTTATCCATCAGTCCGGGGTGATGGTTTTGGCAAAACGGATTACGAGGCATGGGCTTATGCATTTGAAGTGAACACAATGTCACCGCTCAAGATGGCGGAAGCATTTATTAAGCAGATTTCCAGAAGCAAACGGAAAACCATTGTAACGATAACAAGCAAGATGGGTAGTGTTGCTGATAACCGTGGAGGCGGCAGTTACGTTTATCGTTCTAGCAAATCAGCGGTTAATATGGTAGTGAAAAGCTTAGCTATTGATTTGGAATCCGACGGCATTACGGCTGTTTTATTACATCCGGGCTGGGTTAGAACAGATATGGGCGGGCCAAATGGCCTGATTTCAGCTGAGCATAGTGTCACGGGTATGCGGCAGGTTATCAATGAATTGACGCATGCCGATTCCGGTAAATTTTACGCTTTTGATGGTCAGGTTGTTCCTTGGTAAGTTGCTCATGGATTTATTGATATGCCAATGAGATGGCAGCAAGGTGATTTCATTATTAGCGATGATTATGCAGCCTTAGATATTACACTTGTGCACAATTTTCTGCGGCATTCCTATTGGGCTAAAGAAATATCCAGGGAGACAGTAGTCCGGGCGCTGGAGAATTCAATTTGTTTTGGATTATTTTATAAAGCAGAACAAATTGGGTTTTGTCGTGTAGTAACCGATTGTGCAACCTTTGCCTATTTGGCTGATGTTTTTGTAATTGAAACTTTTCGTGGGCAGGGACTGGGGAAATGGTTGGTTGACTGTGTGTTGCAACATCCAGAGTTGCAAGGTTTAAGGCGCTGGATGTTAGCGACGCTGGACGCGCATTGGCTTTATGAAAAACATGATTTTGTGCCGCTCAAACATCCCGAATGGTTTATGGAAATAGCAAAGCCAGATATATATCTGAAAGAAAATAGCTAGCTCATATAGGTGAATCAAGTTTACATATTTTGCTTATTGGTTGTCGCTATGTGACAATCCAAAAAATTAATAACAAGAAAGGACATGTGTAAGATGGATTTAAATTTTGGGGGAGCAAAATTATGAATGCGCTGACGGATATTGTGGTGGGTGAATGGGTTCAGGGTGGTGAAGTAAACGTTGGTGATTTTGATGGTTCAGTTGTTTTAGTTGAGGTTTTACAGGTTAATTGTCCAGGCTGTTTCATTTATTCTTTGCCAACAGCGATACAGTTACATGAGCAGTATCATGACAAAGGTTTGGTGGTGATTGGATTGGCGACGGCATTTGAGGATTATGACAAGAATACCTTGGAAAACTTGAAGAAATTAGTTAACACAGGTGAGGTGATTGGAGAAACCAACAAGGCCTTGAATCAATATGGGCTGCTTACTGATGATAAGGTGTCATGGCGTTTTCCTTTTGCAGTTGGAATGGATCGTGTAGTGCCGGACAATGAGCCTGTGACTGACGAGAGGATATTGTCTTATATCCATAAAATTCTGCCGGAATTTGACAAGCTTCCAGAGGAACAAAAGCAAGCCGTGATCATCCAGGTCAGGCAGTATATGCAACAAAAAACCATGACAGCGGAGACCTTTGAGAGGTTCTCTTTGCAGGGCACGCCCTCATCTATTTTATTTGATCGGCAAGGCCAATTAAGAGATGTGTCGTTTGGTCAGGTTGAACATAAACAGTCTTTGATAGAGCAATATTTATAACAGTGCTTTAGTTTTGTGTTTGATGTAACATTTTCTCAAGCCACAACTCAAAAGCCTGGTGGTTATTTAAATCATATTGCCAACAATGAAAACCAAATTGCCTGCCAGCAGCGATATTTTGAGGCATGTCATCAATATAAATGGTTGAGGCAGAATCAAGTTTATATTTTGTGATGGCATGTTGATACATTTCAGGTTGTGGTTTTAAAAATCCGGTTTCAAAAGAAAGAACGTTGCCATGAAAGTGTGAAAAGTCTGGGTATACATACAAAATCCAAGGCCAATGGATGGCGCTGATATTAGAGATTAAGATTAACCGATGCCCATCGTTTGCAAGTTTGTGTACACAGCGCCACATGGGATGGTTAACGGTAAAAATTTGTTGCCAGGCTTGTTGAAATTGGGAGGGTGTTGCGTGGCTCTGTAACGTTTTTAGTGCCCAGCTTGTATAGTGATCGGGGTTGATTGAGCCTGCTTCCAGGGCATCTTTTCGATTGAGAACCTGGTTAATACGTTCAGCTGGATTATTGATGTTTGCAGGGAGCAAACGGGTGAGGGAAGTTTCAAAATCGAAGTCGAGTAATACGCGACCAATATCGAACAGAAAGTTCATTCTGAATGAGAGGCTCCCCGCAAATGCCGTCAGACCGTCATCTTGAACCAGAGGGTCCAAGGCGGTCACTTGCCGGATGCTTTAGGCATTTCCATGTAGGACACGCACACCAACATCGCTTTAGCTCGTAACCTTTTTATAAAAATTGGTTCAAAGAATATGGGTCTAAACTAACACAGCAGGGAACAATCTTCTAATATATCGTCCAGGATAGGCAGCACCTTTAACACCCGAAACGATTTCTTAATTATTAATTACTGTAAATTATTCTTTCTTGACTAACACTTCATCAAGTTTATTACGCATACGTACGATTCTACGCTTAAATTCGCTTATGTCAAAGCTATTGCCTTTGCCTTTGCCTTTGCGCATAATTTGTGTTTCATGACTTAAGCTGAGTGCGGCGATAATTAGAATGCGTTCTGAGCTGACTACTTTGCCTTCTTCTTTGATTTCTTGGATCTTTCTATCAAGGTATGCAGCCGCTTGCAGCAGTTCTTCGCGTTCGTCATGTGGGCAGTTAACACTAAACTCACGACCCATGACGGTGATATTCATTGCTTCTTCTTTTTCATTACTCATTGTCAGGCATGTTACTTAAGAGAATTTCAAGGCGGCTGGCAGCGATATGTATTTTTTCAGTTAGTTTTTCATTCTTTGCGCTGGTATCAGCAAGCTGCTGGCGTAGTTCACCATTTTCAATACATGTATCCTGATACAAACGTACAAGATTATGAACTTTTTCTTCTAGAGATTTTAGTTCTGTTTCCATGGCTACAATGTATTTAGAGTCGCTAAAGAATAATTTGACCAACGCAGTAGATTAACTGTGTCAGGCACTATAATGTTGATGACGTCAGAAATCTCTTGTTAAAAAGCTACAACTTGTTGTGGGTGCCATCGCAAAAAGGGGCATTGCCCGTTTTCTTGCAGGTACATAGCCACGCGGTTTTATCTTCATCAGCTTTTATTGCCATAGGTGTAAATTCTGTACCTTTATGTGATCCATCACAAAATGGTTGAGAATCACTACGTCCACAGGTGCACCAATAGTATTGACGTCCCATTTCCAGTTGAACTTCGATAGGTGAGAATTTTTTGTCCGAGCCCGATGGCTGATCCATTTATGTTCTCCAGATCTACTAAAATTGATTTGAGTAAATTACGCCAACTAGTTATTTTCAAAAAGAGGCAAGTAGCGAAAACATTATATATAACTATAACTTATTGTTTCAGACATTGCACTAAGTAATGCAGATAACCTGCTGTTATAAAATTTATTTAAAAATGTTTTTTTATTGTGATTAAGTGTAGCGGTATTTTGTGCTTTTTCCTTAAAGCTTTTTGTAAATATTATACAAATAAGCGTAATGCGCTTTGGCTGCCTGCACTAATATCATGTTTTTGCATGCTGGCCTGAATATCAACCAATTGTTGTTTGCTTCTGGCAATGCCATTATCGCTGAGCGGGACACGATTGTCGTCTACTAGAATGCCGCCCAAAGTATTAGAAAATATTTTGGCAAGATGTGTCATTTGGTCGAAGACTTTTTCACCGTTTGCTACTCTGGGGACATCCAGTAAAAAAGTAATGCCATGTGTTGTTAAAGTTTTTATACTATTAGGTAGGAATGGTGCTGATTCGTAGTTTGTCAGTGTGAAGAGTATTTGATCATTATCATCGCGATATTTGAACAAGCCGTCGGTATCCAGTTTGAATCCAGAGGCCTCGGCTAATGCCCTGATTTTTGTGCCTACAAATGCACCGTTATCTTTACTGATGATATTAATGCCAATCATGACATCCACTTCAGCGCAGAATTTATCCAATATGATTGCTTGTTCATGTGTCGAAACAATATCCGGGCAATCAACGCTTGCATCTATTTTCGATACAACGTCCTGAATCATGTCGCGAAATTTAGATAAATTTACTTCGCTAATTGGCCCAGCCCGGTCAGCAAGTTGCAGACAGCCTTTCAAGCAGACATAAGCATCATTTCCTGAATTATCTTCAACGGTAATTTCTTCCCACGGTTCGTTCTTTTGCTTTTGTCCCAGCCAGTAGAGTGGCTTGCCAAAATTAAATCCTTTTTGTAGTAATGGGCTGATCTGCGCGTATGGAATAGCAGAGCTAGCGCTAATATTAACGATATAGTTAGACTTGTCATCAAAGTCAGGTGAGGTTGGACCAGTTGGATCGGCAGTTGTAGGAGGTGGTGTTTCTTGCTTGATTTCAGGTGATGCAAATTGTTCCACTGAATCAGTTTGAGTTTCAGAAAGAATGCTTTTGTTTAGTTTGGGTTCTATGCGTTGATTGGTGTCAGAGCGATTTGCTTTATCTAATAATACATCGTCATGTTCATGATTAAATGCCGCTTGTATTTTGCGCCGATAGCGTAGCTGCTGTACCCAGTTGAAGAGAGCAACGCCAGCGATAATGATAATGCCGATGATGATCAAACTTATTTGTAAATCACTCATGTTTAATAGATCCATACTATCTCCCTTGCTGTCTTCTTTCTTTTAAGTGATATGGTAACAAATCAATGCATCTCTGGGGAGTCGCCAACGCCAAGTTTAATGGCTTCTGCTATGTCAACGGCTACGACACGTGATACACCTTGTTCTTGCATGGTGATGCCAATTAATTGCTGCGCCATCTCCATGGTGATTTTATTATGACTGATAAATAAAAACTGTGTTTGTAGTGACATTTTTTTTACCAAATCACAAAAACGTCCGGCATTACTGTCATCGAGTGGCGCATCTACCTCATCCAATAAGCAAAATGGGGCAGGATTAAGCCGGAATAATGAAAAAATTAATGCTAATGCTGTTAATGCTTTTTCGCCACCAGATAGTAAATGAATCGAACTGTTTTTTTTGCCGGGTGGTTGTGCTGTTAACACTAACCCAGAATCCAGGATCTTACCATCACTTAAAACTAATTTAGCCTGTCCACCTGCAAATATTACCGGAAAGATATCATTTAAATGCTGATTCACAGCATCAAATGTTTTTTGTAGACGTGTTTGTGTCTCGTGATCAATCTGTTCGATAGCGTTTTCTAAAGTCTGGGTGGCCTCATTAAGATCTTGCAATTGTGAATCCAGCTTGGTTTCGCGCACTTGGGCTGCTGCAAGTTCTTCAAGTGCTGCCAAGTTTACCGCGCCGAGCGAAGTTATCTTGGCATTAAGGTGATTTATTTCAGTTTGTAGCGTCTTTGTAGTCTTTTTTCCAATTAACGGGAATAATGTATTTTCATCGACATTTGTTGTGCTGAGTTGTTCATCAAATCGTTGTTCAGTGAGTATCGCTGCCTGTTCCTTAAGACGTAATTGGCTTATTGCTTCGCGTAATTGCAGTAATTTTTGTTCACATGACAGTCGTGTTTGATCAATTTCACGAAGCTGCAATACTACTTCTTCCAGATGATTGCGTGCTTCTGCAACTGTTTGTTCAAGGGCCTTGCGTTGTGTAAGGCTGATTAGGAGTTGATTATTTAACGGGATTTCATCCAGGTTTTCCTGTTCTATAAGTAAGTTTTTTTGGCTTTCTGCCAGTCGGTCTTTTTCTTTACGGATAACGTTAATCGAGTTTTCTGTTTCAGAGATTTTATTCTGGCATGTTTTAACATTAAATGCGGCTTCTTGTAATGCCTCTGTTGATTGTTGTAAAACTTGTCGGTGTTTGGTCAGTTGTTGGTCAGCTGCTTCCCATGCCATTTTTGCTTGGGCAATTTGCTGGTTAATTTCTTCAGCTTGTTTTTTATTTTGTACCAACTTAATTTCAGCAGATTCTTTTTGAGCAGTTTCAATCGCTAGTTGTTGTTTAATTTCATTACTTTCAAGCGCAATTTGATCACATCGTTGAGCAGTTTGCTCATTGGCTTGCGCAAGCTTAAGTTTTTCGAGCTGTAGCTGATGTTTGTTTTGTTGTAACTGTTGATGGTTTAGGCGATTTAAATGGATAGACTGGTTGAGTTCATCATATTTGTGTTGTGTCGTATTAAGTTCGGTTTGTTGTTTGCTTAAGTTGGCCTTTATTTGCGTAATTTTAATTTCAATTTGGTCAAGCTCTTGTTGTCGAGACAAAACACCATGTAATTGTGAATCAGGCGTGTAAAAGGTTAGTCCAGAACGGGAAAAGATATGCCCATCGCAGGTGACTAGAACTTCACCGTTATTCAGTTGGTTTTTTTGTAGCAGGCCTTCTGTTAGGTTTTCAACGACAAATACAGGGCTTAACCATTCTTCGAGTACTCGCTTAATTTCCGGTTTGGCGCAAGTTAAATACGCTAGCAAGCTTTTCCACTGCGGCTGTTGTATGTCGTCTTCGGTGTCGGTTTTAATCTCAGTCTCTTGCTGCTGTGTTGTTGTGCCGGATGATTCTGATTTTTGTTGGGTTTCATAAATAGTCCATTTCCCTGGCGGCAAATCATCAATCCATTCATGTATTATTTCTAATTGTGCTAACCCAATACTGTTTAATCGTTCACGCAGAACAGCTTCCACAGCATTTTCCCAGCGCTTCTCAACCCGAATGTTTTGCCATAATTTGGGTAAAACATCGAATTGGCGTTTTGTTAGCCAAGTGCTGAGTGCGTCATTATTTTCAATTTTTTGCTGTAACGCGGAAAGCGCATTGAATCGTGCGTTCAATTGTGTCAAGGTTTGCTGGGTTAACTGAACCTGATCGGTTGCTTGTTCCTTAAGTTGATGAACTGTAGATAACTGTTCCTCAATTTGCGCGGTGGCTTGTTCAGTTTGTACTAGTTTTATATCGGTTTGTTCTAGTTCCTGTTGTAATTTTGTTATAGTTGTTTGATCGGACTGGGGCAGAGCACTTTGTTCTTGTTGCAGTCGGTCATGACGCGAGTCAAGCTGCAGTATGGCTTTGCTGGCATGTGTTATGTGACTCTCTTCAAGTTGGCAAGTTTGTTCTGTCAACATCAGATTTCGTTGGCTAGTATTAAGCACTTCCTGACATGTGACGAAATTAGCTTCAAATTCAGGTAACTTTTCATTTTCAATTTTATTGCTTTGTATACTGGACTCGTGCGTTGCGTAGGCTTGTGTCATCTCCTCGTGCCAGCGTGTCAAATGATCAGCCAGATCCTTGGCTTGTTGGTCATTGTGATTTAGTTGCTGCTTAACATCCAATAATTGTTGTGCCAGACGCTCGTTATTTGCGTGAATATGTTGTATTTCCTGTTCTATCCTGCCGGTCTCGGCATTTGCTGCGTAAAGTTGTCCCTGTACTTCATGCAAGTGTTCTCTGTTGTTGTGTTCCTGGGTGCGTGCCTCTTCCAGTTGACGTCCTGAATCGCGTTGATGTGTGGCTTCTGTTTCCAGCTCAGTTTCAAGCTGCTGGATATCTTTTTCTGCTGCCAGACGCTGTTTTGTTGCTTCTTGTTTATGTTGCAACCACAAGAGCTGTTGTGTCGTTTGTAATTGTGCGTCAAGCACTTTAAACTGATTGGCGATTTCTGCTTGTGTTTCCAGGTGTTGCCGCTGCGTACCTAATTCCTGATAAATATCTTGCAAACGGGTAAGATTCTTGCGTGTGTCAGCTAAACGCAACGCCGTTTCATGTCTGCGTTCTCGATATTTGGAAATACCGGCCGCTTCTTCCAGAAAAGTTCTTAATTCCTGAGGTTTAGCTTCAATAATGCGCGAAATCATGCCTTGTTCAATAATGGCATAGCCACGACCACCAACACCTGTTCCCAGGAAGATATCAGCAATGTCACGGCGTCTTACATGGATGTTATTGATGTAGTAGTTAGAAATGCCATCGCGTTGTAGTACGCGTTTAATTGAGATATCAGTGTAGCTTGACCATTGCCCGACAACTTTGCCTGCACTATTATCAAAGATGAGTTCAACACTGGCGCGATTAATTGGTTTTCGATTGGCAGAACCACCAAAGATGACATCCTGCATTGAGTCACCACGTAATGCTGAAGCTTTGGATTCTCCCAGAACCCAGCGCACGGCATCAATAATGTTTGATTTGCCGCAGCCATTTGGTCCGACAACACCGACGAGGTCACTTGATACTGGAATGACAGTTGATTCGACAAATGATTTGAAACCGGCAAGTTTGATGTTGGCTAGGCGCAATTTTTTAAATTAACAGATCAGCGGTTATAATATAAGGATTTATAAATATTTATTTTTGAATGGGATGCAAGATATTAGCAATCCGACCATTATTCAAAAGTAAATTTTGATTTCCGAGAGATGATAACTGTGGCTCATTATTGTAACTGAAATTTTTAAAATAAGAGTATGAAGAATGCCAACGCAACCAATAAAGGATCTTGAAACATTTCCTAATCCATCGACTCAGCGGGATTATCAAATACATATGGAGATTCCTGAATTCACCTGTCTTTGTCCTAAAACCGGGCAGCCGGATTTTGCAACTTTAGTTTTGGATTATATTCCCGATAAGAAATGTATCGAGCTCAAAAGTCTTAAGCTCTATATTTGGTCTTACCGGGATAAAGGGGCATTTCATGAAGCAGTTACCAATCAAATGCTTGATGACCTCGTTACGGTGTTAAAGCCTAGATATATTCGCTTAATAGCTCGTTTTTATGTGCGCGGCGGTATTTTTACCAATGTGACTGCAGAACACCGTAAGAAAGGCTGGAAACCACAGCCAGTCGTTATGCTGCAAGAATTTGATGAACAATCAAATATGCGCTAGTAGGTAGGTTTGCTTACTTTTATACAAAATACTTTTTATATAAAAGGTTATATTGATTTGATTTGTAAAAAGCACTTTATCTCGAATAAAAAACAGCGATACATTTTATTTGCTTCGTTGTTTTTCTGGTTAATTTCAAGCATTTCATTTAATGTCTCGGCGACCAGTTTAGCTGAATACAATGCTCATCATTCAAATGATTTGTGGGAGCGTATTCGGTATGGTTTTGCTTTAGCGCCGTCTAGTTCAAATAGCGAAGCGGTACGTGAGCAGGAAGCATTTTATATGCGTAACCCTAAACTCACGCTTCGTGTTTTGAACCGAGGTGAGCGTTATCTTTACTTTATTGTAGAAGAAATAGAACGCCGGGGTATGCCTGCTGAAATCGCGTTGCTTCCTATTGTTGAAAGTGCTTTTAATCCTGTAGCTAAGTCCGGTAGTAAGGCTGTTGGATTGTGGCAATTTATGCCTGCCACGGGTAAAAGTTTTGGTTTGGAGCAAAATGCATGGCACGATGATCGTCGCGATATTATAACAGCCACCCATGCTGCATTGGATTATTTGCAATATCTCTATGAAAAGTTTGAGAATTGGGAGCTTGCACTTGCAGCTTATAATTGGGGTGAAACTTCGGTTAGTAAAGCTATCACCAAAAATCGTGAGCAGGGTAAGCAGGCAAATTTTTATAACTTAAAATTGCCTCGAGAAACACGTAACCATGTGTATAAATTGTTAGCGATCAGAAACGTCATCGCTAATCCATCAGATTTTTGTGTGCAACTCAATGCAATACCCGATCGGCCATATTTTGACACAGTAGAAATTCTTTATCACATGGATACTGCATTGGTGGCAAAACTTGCGGATATTTCAATGGACGAGTTTATGGCGCTAAATCCAGCTTATGAGCGTCCGATCGTGAAAGTGCTGGGTGATACACGCACGATATTATTACCGGTTGAAAAAGTAGGTAAATTTATAACTAATTTGAGGTTGTTTGATCAGCCATTGATCTCATGGCAAATTTATGAAATTAAAAAGTCTGAGAATATAAGAACAGTTGCAAAGCAATACGGTATTAGTATGGAGCGTTTGCGAGCGATTAATGGTTTCACTGAAGATAAAGAAATTGGCGCAGGTCAGCGGATATTGTTGCCACGCATACCTCCGCATATTACTGTGGATAGGTCTAATGTCCGAAGAAAACCAGCTCACGTTCAAAGTAGTGACAAGCTAACAGTTTATATCGTGAAAAAAGGTGATACGCTATACCATATTGCCAAACGCTATGGTTTAACAGTTAAGGAAATCAAGACCTGGAATAATAGTAACGGAAAGTTATCTATTGGTCAGAAACTAAATCTGTTGCGAAGTTAGTTTGTGACTTGTGTTATACCATTCAGTCAGGTTTGGACATGTTTAAGTTTGTTGTATTAACTCGATTGCCCAGCCCACGCCAAAGCCTGTGATGTCACTACCCACAGCTCCCAACCCATTCTTATGATTGCTGGCAGACAAATCCATATGCACCCACGGTGTATCATTTACAAATTGATTCAGAAAGCGCGCGGCAAGAATATGATCAAATTCGCCACCTAGTGCACATTGTTTGGTATCGGCTATTTTACTTTGTAGATTTTCATCGTAGTCATCATCCATTGGGAAAACACAGACGCGCTCACCACTTTTCTTGCCCGCAGTAGTGGCTTTTTGTGCCAGATTATCAAGGTTGCTAAAAACGCCGCTATAGTTCGTGCCTAATGCTGTTTGCATGCTGCCTGTCAGCGTGGCAAAATCAATAATTAATCCCGGTTTTTGTTTTTCTGCCATTGTTAGGGTGTCTGCTAATACCATACGACCTTCAGCATCCGTATGCACGATTTCTATCGTTAAACCGTTTAATGCCGTGATCACATCATTTTGTTTATATGCGTGTGGGCTGATATGGTTTTGTGCAATGGCCAGCCAGCAATCAATTTTTAATGGCAAATCAGCACGTGTAGCAGCCAGTAAAATACCTAACGCCACGGCTGAGCCATTCATGTCTTCATGCATGCCTTGCATATAGCGCGGTGATTTTAGATTATGGCCACCGGTATCAAAACAAATACCTTTGCCAACAATTGCAATACTCTTATTATCGGTGTTTTTTTCACTGTTACGCGATAAATGCACAATCGCCGCATCTTGTGGATCACTGCCTTGAGCTACAGCAACGAATGCACCTGCCCCCATTTTCTGTAACTTATTGACATCATACTCCTCATATTTCCAACCTTCATTTTTTGCTAGTTTCTTAATTTGATCACGGTAAGTCTGTGGTGTTAATTCATTGGGTGGTAGTACAGTCAGTCCGCGTGCCAATAAGTTACCTTCTGCTTTGGCGCGTTGTATCGTGAAATTTTCGTTGTCTTTATAACCATGCAGCACAATAATTTCGAGTGATTTTCTATCGGGCTTTTTCTTGCGAACAGGCAGTGCAGCGCCATTAACCCAAGTAATATAAATTGCCAATTCAGAGAAAAGATATTTTTGAATGGTGCTGCCATACACCGCAAGATGTATTTCCATTGGGTTTTCTATGAGTTGTTGCTGGACTGCTTTACGAATACAGGTTTGTTGCTTAAATACGGATTGATTGCTATCAACCATAACCCACGTACATAAGGCACCATTGTCAAGATTGGCACTAACAGGCTTGTCACTAATGTTACTCAGATTAATATCACGCCGTTCCAGTAGTTGCTTTAGCGTTTCCTCACCGGGAATATTATATTTTTTGGGCAGTTTCTCTAGTTTGGGTAGTATTACAAGTATATGCGAAGCTTTTATGGTGTGATCAAAGTGTGATCCATTCTGAATAAGTGTTGCAAGCATTGAGCGCTTTCCTGTCAAATGTGGATTGTTGAATGACAATTTTGTGAGTCATTGCAATAAATGTGTAAAAGATAAAGATATCCCTATATTATATACGCCTTGCCTGCATTGGGCTTGCCGAATTATGCGCGCCGATATTAGAACTTGGTTATCGTTTGATTAATCGATCTATTGTGTTAATTTGCATTATGATCTAGCGCTTCATCAATTTTCTTAACTTACATCTTGATATAAATTTTAAAATTCTATGCGCCAATATCTTGATTTGATGCAACATGTTTTAAATCATGGTCACCAGAAGTCTGATCGCACTGGAACGGGCACGCTTTCAGTATTTGGTTACCAGATGCGTTTTAATTTGGCTGATGGGTTTCCATTAGTGACCACAAAGAAATGTCATTTAAAATCCATCATTCATGAGTTGTTATGGTTCCTGAAAGGGGACACCAATATCCAGTATCTGCAGAATCAAGGCGTATCGATATGGGATGAATGGGCTGATGAAAATGGTGACCTTGGCCCGATTTATGGGCATCAATGGCGTTCGTGGACAACGACTGAGGGCGATAAGATTGATCAATTGATGCAGGTAATTAATCAAATAAAAACAACGCCTGATTCACGACGTATGATTATTTCAGCCTGGAATGTTGGCGATCTCAATAAAATGCAACTGCCGCCTTGTCATGCTTTTTTTCAATTTTATGTGGCTGATGGCCGCCTGTCGTGCCAACTGTATCAAAGAAGTGCAGATATATTTCTGGGTGTGCCATTTAATATCGCCTCTTATGCTTTATTAACCCTGATGGTTGCACAAGTATGCAATTTAAAGCTCGGTGATTTTGTGCATACTTTTGGTGACGCGCATCTTTATTTAAATCATCTTGATCAAACACGGGAACAATTAAATCGCCAACCCAGGCTATTGCCGAATATGCATTTAAACGCATCTGTGAATCAGATTGTTGATTTTAAATATGAAGATTTTTTGTTGGAAAACTATAATCCTCATCCGGCCATTAAGGCACCCGTTGCCGTATGACGATGCGCTTGTCAATATTGGTGGCAATGGCCAGAAACAGAGTGATCGGTAAGAATAATACATTGCCTTGGCATTTGCCTGCAGACCTGAAACATTTCAAATCGCTGACCATGGGACATGCCATTATCATGGGGCGTAAAACCTATGAGTCCATTGGCAAGCCTTTGCCAGGACGAACGAATATTATTGTAACCAGGCAAACAGGTTTTCATGCGCCAGGAGCCACAATCGTCAACTCGATAGAACAAGCACTGGTAGTAAGCAAAGATTCAAGCCATGTAAACCACGAAAATTTTATTATTGGCGGCGCTGAATTGTACCGGCAAACCTTAAAATGTTGTCATCGTATGTATATAACAGAAATTCAAAAAGATTTTGAGGGCGACACTTTTTTTCCTGAGTTTAGTCGTGATGAATGGCAGGAAATTGAACGTGAAAGGCATCAAGGAGATGACAAAACCGATTTGGCTTATCATTTTGTCATACTAGATCGCAAGATTTGACAATCATTGTCAATGTGCGTTTTGGCTTGAACATAGCGGAACATGTTAAGGGCACTTCTAAAAATCCAGATTTCATCCCAACTGCTGTGTTACAGGAAAAATTTATTGCTTACATATAAAACATATGCTGCGCTGCAAAATTTTTTCTGCGCCTTGCATTTGAGCGAACTCTGAACTTTTAGAAGCGCCTTTAAATTGATTGTTCCACCATGTATTTGAAGGTTTGCTGATTCTGATCGGCGTACTTTGATGAATTAAATTACAAAAACATCAGGCAGTGGAAACCCATTAAAATTGCTGGCATAGGCAGTCGTGTAAGCGCCAGCATTTGGGATGTAAATGAAATCACCTTCCTGAATATCATGTGGCAATAACGCATCCTGCATAAGAATGTCCACAGAATCACAAGTTGGGCCAGCAATTGACCAGGAAATATTGCTGCCCTGGCGATCAGTTAGTATTTCATAGCGCAAACCTTCCGTTACCTCAATAACGCCACCAAACATACCGGCATCCCAGTACATCCAGCGTTTTCCATTGCGTGTGGCAGTGCCTACCACGCGGCAAACAAAATAGGCTGAATCGGACACCAGGTAA
>JAJFJK010000002.1 GCA_021774075.1 Nitrosomonas sp.
GCTGACCAAGTACAACAAGGATTGATAATTCCGCTTTCGTTTTTCATAACGCGTTGCAATACGACGAAACTGCTTGATTTTTTGGAATAAATGTTCAGACAGATTCCGCTCCTTATACAATTCTCGATCATATTTTCGTTGCTTCTTGCGATTTCTCCGTGGTGGTATCACTGCTACAGCACCTGCTTTTTCAAGCGTCTCAATAAACTGATCACTGTCATACCCTTTGTCAGCCAAAACATAATCAACATCAAAGCCTTCAATAAGCGCGTTGGCCTGACCATGCTCCGAAGCATGGCCTGCTGTTAGCAATAGTCTGACAGGATTACCCAACGCATCAACAGTAGCGTGTATCTTTGTACTCAAACCACCCCGTGATTTTCCAACAGCTTTCGCTTCTTGAGTGATTTTTGGAGCCCCATGCTGATGTACCCGAGCAATAGAACCATCAACCATCAAATACTCAAAATCAGCGTCTTTTGACAAAACCTCAGATATAATCTTCCAGCGTCCTTTTATAGCGAGTAAATACCGTATGCCAGTTCCCAAGATCTGCCGGAAGGTCGCGCCACGGGGCTCCTGTACGGCAGACCCACAGCACGGCTTCAAGAAATAAACGATTCTCCTTCCCTGTGACGCCGCAGTCATTGGCTCTCCCTGAAATTAATGGCTCTATTTTCCCCCACTGATCATCTCTTAATACCATTCGATTCATCGCATATTAACCTTGTAAATTCATATGCCTAACGAATTATCATCGAAATAGCTTTAATTGTTAACACCCCCTAGTGTTTGATAAACTTTTTAATCTTCAGGCGGTTATTATTTACCATAAAAGCACTTAAACCTAAGGCTGATATGGGATTGGCCGATTCTGGAATTGTATTTAACAATTAATTAATCCTAAAAGAATAAAGCAATATTTGTGCCTTAAATATTATTCCTTTTAAATGAAATAGTTATATGGCGTATTTGTGAATATATAAAGATAAGTTGTCTCTAGTTATAGATATGAAATTATCGGTATTTGATAGTGCTATGTTTTATAACAGTTTTTTCTGTCTTCCATTGTAGACAACTGCCATAGGGCACCTAATAGAGCATAAAGTGCATTGAAGCTGAATTTACAGAACCTGGATGGAAGCATTTAATCGTATGATCGTGGTCAACGAGATATGCTTCGAGAGCGTTGGCAAAGAAGAGCAAGTGGTGAGACATGGTTGCATTAAATTACGCCACAAAGACAAGTGGTTCAATTATGAGCATATGGTTAAGTCTGCGCAAAGTAGTGAGTAGTGAAAAGTATTGGGTGTTGTTTGGCAGAATGGTCGATCGTCTAGGCTAAAGCATAACGCCAACGGTATGTTTAATCTCTTCTATTGCGAAAATAAGACAGTTTCAACAATTAATTACGACATAATCTTATTTTACTCAGAATTCATCAGTGTTTCTCTGGCAATGGTAATGGAAGTATTCTTAATCTTCTTGATTATGTGTGATATGTCCTTACATCAAAGATATATTTTGTTTTATGAGAAGATACAATGACAAATGTTCGCACGCCTGCAGTAGCAGGGTTATTTTATCCGGCTGATGCCGGACAGCTTGCGCAAGATGTGCAGCAGTTGCTAAATGGTGCTGGACAGTTTGAACTTACACCTAAGGCATTGATTGTTCCACACGCGGGATATGACTATTCAGGAGCAATTGCTGCTACAGCTTATGCGACTTTACAATCTGTCGCTTCAATTATTAAGCGTGTGATATTGCTCGGCCCTACACATCGTGTGGCAGTGCGTGGGTTGGCTTTGCCTGGTGTGGATGTTTTTGACACGCCATTGGGCCCAGTTAAACTGGATACGAACGCAATGCAGTCTATCGCACATTTGTCACAAGTCACGGTTAGTACTGAGGCCCATGCATTGGAGCATTCATTGGAAGTGCAATTGCCATTTTTACAAAGCGTGCTCACTGAATTTACCCTGTTACCGTTAGCGGTAGGTATGGCCTCGGCTGAGTCAGCAGCTGAAGTGCTAGAATATTTATGGGGTGATGAGGAAACATTAATTGTCATCAGCTCTGATCTTTCACATTATTTGCCGTATGCCACTGCACAACAAATAGATAATGCAACAGTACAATCTATATTGCAGCTACAGCAGCCGATTGCCCATGATCATGCTTGTGGTGGCACGCCGATTAATGGTTTGATTCTGGCAGCCAAAAAGCATCAGTTGACACCACATTTGCTCGATTTACGTAATTCTGGCGATACAGCAGGTTCTCGCGATCAAGTAGTCGGTTATGCAGCGATTGCGTTTAGTTAATGGAGAAACCGGTCATGACACCCGAGAAAAATGAGCAAGGTGAAATATTGTTGCAAATCGCGCGTACAGCTATTTGTCGTGCGTTGCATGTGCCTTATTCGCCATCAGTAGCAGTTGATGAGAATGCGCTATGGCTTTCCCAGCCGGGCGCTAGTTTTGTTACGTTAACTTATTGCGGCGAATTGAGGGGTTGCATAGGATCTTTGCTGGCTTGTGATCCGCTGATTGAAGATGTAAATAGCAATGCGATCTCTGCTGCCTTGCGTGACACTCGTTTCCTACCGTTGACAGTGGATGAGTTGGATGAAGTTTGTGTGGAAGTATCACTGTTGTCTGAATTACAGCCGCTCAGTATTGTTGATGAAGCGGATGCCTTGACAAAATTACGTCCGGGTATTGATGGGATCGTATTCGAATATGGCTCTCATCGTAGTACATTTTTACCACAGGTATGGGAAAGCCTGCCGCAACCTCAACAGTTTCTGGCCAAATTAAAAGCCAAAGCTGGTTTAGCGGAGGATTTCTGGGCTGATGGTATCAAGTTATTTCGCTATACCGTCAGTAAATGGCATGAAACAGATTTTTCTGAGGAATATACAAATGGATGAGCCGATTAGCTCTGCCGAGCAACATCCAGGTAAGTATTGGCATCATCTAGACGATGGCCGGATACAGTGTGATTTGTGTCCACGTGATTGTAAGTTGCGTGATGGCCAACGTGGCGCGTGTTTTGTGCGTGGACGTGTTGGCGATACGATGGTGTTGACGACTTATGGACGATCCTCGGGTTTTTGTGTCGACCCCATCGAGAAAAAACCGTTAAATCATTTCTATCCCGGTAGTAGTGTCTTGTCATTTGGTACCGCAGGCTGCAATCTGGCCTGCAAGTTCTGTCAGAATTGGGATATCTCCAAAGCACGCAGTTTCGATAAGCTTGTCGATCAAGCCAGCCCGGAAGCTATTGCACGCTGCGCTGAGGCGCAGGGCTGCAAGAGTGTTGCTTTTACTTACAATGACCCGGTTATTTTCGCGGAATACGCCATGGATGTGGCGGATGCTTGTCATCAGAAAGGCATTAAAGCAGTGGCTGTAACTGCCGGTTATATACATGCGCAACCGCGTATTGATTTTTTTGCCAAGATGGATGCGGTGAATGTAGACCTTAAGGCTTTTACTGATGAATTTTATCTCAGGCAAACGGGCGCACATATACAGCCCGTGTTAAATACATTGAAATACCTTAAGCATGAAACAGAGGTATGGTTTGAAATTACCACTTTGTTGATACCTGGCCTAAATGATGCAAATGAGGAGATAAGCGCGATGTGCACCTGGATTGTTGATGAACTCGGTGTCGATGTGCCACTGCATTTCAGCGCTTTTCATCCTGATTTCAAAATGAATGATATACTGGGTACGCCAACCGAGACACTCAAAAGCGCACGCAAGATTGCTTTGGGTGCGGGGTTGCAATATGTTTATACCGGCAATGTACACCATCAGGAAGGTGATACGACATTTTGTCCGTCATGCAAGCGTGCATTGATTGTGCGTGATTGGTATCAGATCAAACAATATCGGCTCACACCGGAAGGCTGTTGTGCAGATTGTCATACTACTGTTGCAGGTTGTTTCGAAGAATTTACTGGGCAATTTGGTAGAAAGCGTATCCCAATTGCCGTTGCATCAACAGTTTAAGTAGTCAGCATGGAAAATAATTGCTGGTCATAGTTTGTTAACCCGATTAAGTATCCTGGCTTTTGTTGTGGGCGTCATCCTGTTGCAACAACAGGCTGCGTTACCAGGATTAATGTGGGTTCTAGGGCTGATACCTGTTGCGCTATTAGCATGGTTGTCCTGGCAACATCAATCATTCTGGTTTGTGACAACAGGAAAAATTTTATTGTTAGTATTTTTTCTGGGTGTTGGTTTCTTTTGGGCTGCAACATTAGCGCAATGGCGTTTGGCGGATTCTCTTTCGCAAGAATGGGAACGTCGCGATATTCAGGTGATTGGTGTCGTAGCGAGCCTGCCGCAAAGTAGTGATCGCAGTGTGCGTTTTCAGTTTGATGTTGAGCAAGTATTAACGCCGTATGCTGTGGTGCCTAAGAAGATTATATTGTCCTGGTATGGCAGTCGTCAGAAAAGTGACAGTGTAATGCAGTTGCCGGTCATTAAAGTCGGTGAGCGCTGGCAGATTACTGTGCGCCTTAAACGTCCGTACAGTAATGCGAATCCCCATGGTTTTGATTACGAAGTTTGGGCGCTGGAAAGAAATATTCGGGCCGCCGGCTATGTGCGCCAATCAATTGATAATCAGCGACTGCATCCAATAGTTAATCGGTTTGGTTATCGGGTTGAGCATCTACGCCAACAAATTCAGCAGCGTTTTACGCATCTATTATCGAATGAAGCCTATTCCGGTGTATTAAAAACGCTTGCAACCGGTGATCAACGTGCGATCCCGCGTGATCAATGGCAGGTTTTTACCAGAACCGGCACGAATCATTTGATGGCGATTTCCGGTTTGCATATCACACTGGTATCCAGCCTAATATTTGCATTGGTTTTTTGGTTGTGGCGGTGCAGCGCTTTGTTTGCATTATATCTGCCGGCACGCCGGGCGGCTGTCATAGCCGGGTTAATCGCAGCAT
This sequence comes from Nitrosomonas sp., assembly GCA_021774075.1. Taxonomy (GTDB): domain Bacteria; phylum Pseudomonadota; class Gammaproteobacteria; order Burkholderiales; family Nitrosomonadaceae; genus Nitrosomonas. The sequence goes on from JAJFJK010000002.1 coordinate 4,982, forward strand.
TGGGTTATGCCGTGCTTTCGGGTTTTGCAATTCCCGCTCAGCGTGCTTTCTATATGCTGGCAGTAGTGGCTATAGCGATATGGAGAGGGCATCTTACGTCTGCCGTATCCGTATTGGCATGGGCTCTATTGTTGGTGGTGTTGATTGATCCATGGGCAATATTATCCCCTGGCTTTTGGCTATCATTTGGTGCAATTGCAATTATCATGTTTGTCACAGTTGGGCGCATTGGCCAATTACATTGGCTAAGCGGTTGGTTGCGGGTGCAATGGGCGATTACATTGGGTTTGGCGCCATTATTGCTGGCTTTGTTTCAACAGGTGTCATTGGTTTCGCCGATTGCCAATGCTATTGCCATACCGTTAGTCAGTCTTGTGGTGGTGCCATTAACATTGCTGGCAACGATACCACTATTCGATTTCATGTTGCCGCTTGCGCATGTGGTGTTAGGCGCAGGCATGACCTTTTTGTACTGGTTAAGTGATTTTCCGCAAGCGGTGTGGCAGCAGCATACGCCACCAGCATGGACAGTGTTGCTTGCTGTTGTCGGCATCATCTGGATTTTGTTACCGGGCAGTTTGGGACTGGGATTTTTTGCAGGTTTTCCGGCACGCTGGCTTGGTATATTCGCGCTGTTACCCATGTTTCTAGTATCGCCATCCAAACCGCTAGCTGGTGAGCTATGGTTGACGGTATTGGATGTTGGTCAGGGTTTAGCGGTGGTTGCGCGTACCAAAAACTATACTTTGTTGTTTGATACGGGGCCTAGTTTTGGTGAAACTGATAGCGGTAACCGTATTATAGTGCCTTATTTACGAAGCGAAGGTGTTCGTCAATTGGACACAATGATTATTTCGCATGCCGATTCTGATCATAGCGGCGGTGCTTTATCCGTGTTGGATGCCATGCTAGTCAAGATGCTTAAATCATCTCTCGATGAACAACACCCAATCCAACAAATGGCAAAAAACAAAAACCAGTGTTATGACGGTCAGTCCTGGCAATGGGATGGTGTGCAGTTCGAACTGCTGCATCCTTTAGAACAAAGTTATGACAATGTTTCGCGTAAAACCAATGCAAACAGTTGTGTGCTAAAAATTTCCACAGAACATGGTAGTGTGTTAATACCAGCTGACATTGAGCGGGCGGGTGAACGGGCATTACTTCTACGTGCCAGTGATGTATTGTCGGCAAATGTATTAATTGCACCGCATCATGGCAGTAATACTTCTTCGAGCGTGGCTTTTATCCAGCAAGTAAATCCAACGTTAACTATTTTTACAGTGGGTTATCTTAATCGCTATGATCACCCCAGAGAGGAGGTGGTAGCACGCTATCGTACTTTGGGCGGTGAATTGTTACGTAGTGATATTGATGGTGCTATTTTGTTGCGTTTTACAGAGAATGGACTGGCAGTGGAGGCTTGGCGAAGTTCGCATCGTCGATACTGGCAGTAAAGTGATTTATTCAGACTCAAATGCAATGGCTGGTTGCTTAAGCGGTGTTTTTTTTATTTTCCCTCCGATTCTGGCAACTATTTCTTCTGATTCTTGAATGCCAATATGAAAACCGGCAAAACCAGGCATGACCACTTGATCAACTGCCATGCCTATGATTCTTCCATTGTGGGGAGAAATGATTTCGCTACGTGTGTTGGTGATTGGGTCTGTAACCACACCAAGTACTTTATTTTTTGAGATTTCCTCACCCAATTCAACTGTACTGAACAAGATGCCACCATGATCAACACGTACCCAGGTGGAATGGTAATAAATGGATTCCAGTTTATCCCAGGACGCATCATTTTCCAGCATTGTTAGATTATTTAACAGTGTGTGTATGCTTTTTACACCATGTTTTATGGCTTCTTCCTGAAGTGTCAGTGATTTTCCCGCTTCCAAAGTGACGGACGGAATGCCTGTTTCCAATGCAGCATGTCGCAACATACCTTCGCTGCCTTCACTATGTAAAATAACCGGCATACCAAAAGCTTGGGCAAATGCGGCGACATCCGGATAGTGAAGATTGGCCCTGATTTGCGGTAAATTGGTGCGATGCGCTGAGCCGGTATGTAAATCTACGAGAAACTGACAATGCTGAATAACTTCGTTGAAAAATGAATGCGCTATACGAGAGGCCAAACTACCTTGCGGATGGCCTGGGAAAAAACGATTTAAGTCCCGGCGGTCTGTTAAATAGCGTGAAGCGCGTTGAAACCCTTGTAGATTGACGATTGGAACGCCAATAACCGCACCAGATAATTTTTCCGGGTTTATACCATGGAGAATACGTCTAACGATTTCAATACCATTTAACTCGTCACCATGAACGGCTGCTGTTAAACAAAGCGTGGGACCGCCTTGAGCGCCGTTGACTACGAGTACCGGTGTAGGTTGTGACAGACCATCCAGTGTTTGATTTGGTTGCCATGATAGCCGCATGGTTTGTGCTGGTGGCACGACAGTATTGAGTAGAGCCAGTGGTTTCTGAGGTTGTGTGGTTTGATTAATATTGAGCAGGTCGGTTATTTCGCCGATTAACAGTGGTGCATTACCTGCCACAGGATTCAAATTGACAGCGGACTCATCCTCAATACCTTCAAAGGCTTGATGTGCGTATCCATCAATTGTTACAAGTAGCAGTAGTAAACCAATGAGTGTTTTTAGCATTTATAGTTGCTGTATTCCAATGATTGATACGAAGTATTAACGTCCAGAAAGCCAAGTAACTTAACCTTCAATTGAAAACAGGGTATTTGTAATAAGATTGTTTTCTTGGCTTCTAGATGGTAATTGCGTTAATTTATAATTACTTGTATAAGATAGCTGATTATTTGCTTGATAGCGGTGGGAATAACGAGGGGTAAATAGGGTTTTTAAATGGTTTCAAACATTTGTTACTGACCCGGTGGGTTTTTCGCTGTAAGCCTTGCGGCTATTGATTTGCGGGGGATGGTATAAAACCCTAGTACTCCTTCAACTTGATATTTTAGGGTACAGTTAGCTTTTCAGCGTTACTGGCAAGGCAGGTCTTGCAGGCAATGGTGATTTCCTTGTCAAGAGACCAAACACCGCCAGTAACGCTGAAAAGCTAACCCGAAGGGCGCTCACAAGATGTCCCGTCACTGCGTTGCAGCACTTGCCAAGGAAATACCCTTGTCTGCGTGCTGCGCCTTGTGACGAAACATCTTGTGAGCGCTGTACCCTAAAATATCAAGTTGAAGGAGTACTGACATACTGGTGAAATATGCTGGTTGGTATTAATGCTCAGTGTTGTCAGCAGGAAGCTGAATGCCCCTAAAGATTATGGTGAAAGAGGTGCCTACGCCGGGTTTACTGGCGACCTTGATTTGCAGTTTATTGTTTTCTGCGGCTATTCTTACAATAGATAAGCCGACGCCGCTGGATGCTTTATTGTGCAACGCTGCTCTGGGTGAGTAAAAATACTCGTTGAAAATATTTGGCAGATCTTTACTTTCTATGCCAATACCATGATCAGTAATGGTGAGATTGGCGCTTGAATCGGCTTGATCGATATCGGATATTATTTCAACGGATGTATTGTCATGCGAATAGTTGATGGCATTGGCAATAATGTTTTCCAGGAGCATCTCCAATTGGTCGGGAATTCCGTGGTAAATG
>JAJFJK010000011.1 GCA_021774075.1 Nitrosomonas sp.
AATTCACGGACACGGAATTCCCATTTGCCGCCGTGTTCGAGAATTTTGCTGGAATTTTCTTGATCCAGATGCAGTGGCTTAATAATCTTGGTAGGTTTTTTGGCATGCATTTCAACAAAAGGGAAGGTCACAAAATATTCATCGTTTCCCACTTTTTCACGTGTAAAGCGCTCACCAACTTGGGCTTGAAATAATAAATTACGGATGCCTCTGTCAAGTACTGTCTCACGATATTCTCTGGTAGTAGTAAAATTACGTTCTACATAGAAGGCAAATAATTCTTCAAGTGTTTTCTTGGGGTCTTCAGCCAGGACAGCTCGTGGCTCGCTAAAACGTAAAATAGATTCACGAGGGCGCACTATTTCTGCAAACATCCCTTGAGCAAATTCAACATCATTGATCTTATAACGCCGGTCGAAGCCATGCGCTTTCAGGACGCTATGTACACGGCTCAATTCATCCTTTAGGGCATACATGGCAGATTTAAAAACTTTTGCATCTAACTCTTCAAAAAATTTGGTGATACGACCATGGCGACGCGTCAATAGCATATAGTCAAAATAACGTGCATTTGGTGCCATCATCAGGATGCCCACATTAGCAAACTCACCTGTTTCAATAAACGGTGCAAAACGTACAATAGTATATTGGCAAGCGGTCTTCTTCATTTCCAGATCCAAAAGTCATCATGTTCAAATTCTTTAAGCAAGGCATAGGCCTTATTAACATCAAAATCTACCGGCACTGTCATTTCATTATCAAAATACCACCAGGACTTCGGAATTTCTTTTAGAATTTGCGGCCAAGCCTGAAGGGCTTTTGTAAGTTTTTCATTATATTCACTGCGGCGGTAAAAGTCACCGGATAATAGTTGCTGGAGCTGGTTTCTGAATATGTGATTATCTATGAATTCTTCTCTTTTGATTGAAAAATCAAAAGCCAGATTATGATCAATCACGACCAACTCTTCTTTACTTGGTTCCCAAAATAGGTTGGGGTTGCCGCCCTTTTCTCCCAAGCTGCGATCATCATTCCTCACCCACCAATCAAACACCAACACATCTTGTTGCAAATTATCAGGCACCTGTTTGATTCCTGAAAATGTTAACTCAGTTACCTGCCGATCCTGCTGAGAACCAAAAGCTAAACCAGCACCCAAATCTTTTAATTCCAACCCAAAATCCAATTCAAGCAATTCTTCAGGAACTTCCACTAAAGAAAATGGCGCAATAGGCAATCCCACCAGCTTAGCCAAGCTACCTGCTATCCATTCACAAATCTGGCTGCGCCGTCCAGCATATTGCCCTTTAACAAAATAGGTTTCCACGACAAATAAGTACGCGATCATAAATATTTTAACAAAACTCGCTGATTATTACAGGGCTATGCCATTGGAAATATTAATAACTTTTGGACGACTATGTGCTAGATAAGCAACTCACTTAATCCGTCATTCCCGCATGTTCTTAGCGGGAATCCATTGCCAGTCGGGATTCCCGCCAGAAGCACGCGGGAATGACGAAACTTGTTACATTAAGCGTGTTAAGTAACTTCTGAACGACTACTTAAAAGCTTTAGCTAAAGCTAAAGCTAAAACGACTATGAATACGCAACGCACGACCCTGATATGGCATATATTGCTCATTGCGCTTGTCTACGCGATCATCGGGCGTATTGGTATGCTCATCGGGGTTCCGCCGGGAAATGTCACTTTGATTTGGCTTCCGTCCGGCGTTGCGCTCATTGCCTTACTGTATCTGGGGAATTACAGTTTGTTCGGCATTTTTCTCGGCGCTGTCGTTGCGAATACTTGGGCTTTTTGGGATGCATCCAGTGTGGAGAGCATTCTCAAAGTAGTTGCTGTAGGAAGTATGATCGGAGTGGGATCGGTGCTTCAACCGTTATGCGGGAAAATACTTCTGCGTTTGCAGGAACCTTGTAATATGTTTTCTTCGCCCAAACAGATTTTTTGTTTCCTGGGTGTTGTTCCTGTGATGTGTCTTGTCAGTTCAACAATCGGAACTTTGAGTCTCTGTATTATCGGGTTCGCAGAGTGGTCGACATTCTGGTCGGTTTGGCAAACTTGGTGGGTTGGAGACAGTCTTGGAATCCTGGTGGTTGTTCCTGCAGCAACCTACTGGGTCGTTAATCTGAGCCACTTGCCGCTTAAAAACAAACTGACACTCTTATTTCCTCTTGTCTTAACTATTGCCATCACTTTGGTGGTCTTTTTTTCAACTAAACATAAAGAGATTGACACAATTCAATTGCGCTTCGAAACTGAAGCTGAGAAAAAAGTTGCCGCCATAGAACGAATACTCAAAAAGAACATGACATACATAGATGCCTTGGGAGGCATGATTTCAGTCATCGGTCATTCGATTACATTGGATCAATTTCAAACTTATAGCAGGATAATAACGGAGCAAACCCCGTTCCTTCAGGCAATGGAATGGCTCCCTATTATTCCTCATAGTCAACGTCATTTGTTTGAAAAGACGGCCTCGAAACAATGGGGGCAGATCTTTGAGATCAAAGAGAATGATAATAATAAAATGGTTCCTGCAAAAACACGCGAGTCATATATGCCTGTTTATCTTGTCGAGCCGCTTGAGGGCAATGAACAAGCGCTCGGCTATGATATCTCTTCAGACCCTAAGCGTTCATATGCAGTAGGTCTCGCTACTCAATTAAACCAAAAACTATTATCTCCGCCGATTGTGTTGGTACAGGAAACCGCGCAATCATACGGGTTTCTATATCTTGTTCCTGTGGCTTTTTCGCAGGCGCTACACGACAGTGAGCAAACAGTTTCTGGCGTTGCGTTGGGTGTGTTCAGAGTGGATACCGTTGTCTCTAACTTTCGTAAGACACTCGGTGAACAGGGTGTCAGTTTAAGAATCATTGATAGAGACAGGGTAACGCAGCAGGAAACGGTCATTTATGAGCATCTGCCGACCACGAATGTCTCGACAGTACAGCCATCGCTGTTTGAACATCGTAAAACGGTCAACATCGGCGAGCGAGACTGGTCATTTCATTTTTTGGCCGAGGAAACCTTTATCCCACCAGGCAGCTTTAAGCTGCCTAAAATCATTCTGTTCGGGGGATATATCTTCTGTGCGCTACTTGCCCTATTGCTGATTACGATGCGTGGACGCATTGAAAACGATAAAAAACATAAAAATGATTTGGAACAACGGGTTCAGGAAAGAACGAAAGCCTTAACAGAAACGCAGAACATTGCTCAGTTGGGGGAATGGCGGTTGAACCTAAAGACGAATGAATTGAGCTGGTCTGATGAAGTCTTTCGGGTTCATCCGGTAAGTGCGTACTTATGGTCTCAACCGACCAGAACATAATTGGTTTCATGCAGCGCCATAATTTTTAGCTTGAAGAACTCGGCATCTCTGAAGCCATAGGCCATTTTGTGCAAGGTTTTGATTTT
>JAJFJK010000101.1 GCA_021774075.1 Nitrosomonas sp.
CTTGTCTCTCTGGCTACGACTCATGCGATCAATTGATTTCATCCAAACTTTGAAGTCCATTGTTTTCATGGTGTGTGCCCCTCATTTTAAATACTGATACACATTGGACGCTCAATTCAACAATTAATTGCGACATAGCCAAAGATTTTCTCAGGAAGAATCTCACCACTAGCGATACACCGACTGTAATAAAGATGGTTATCCGTGTCGTCAGGGGGCGGGTGAATTATCACTACATATCCTATAACAGGCGCAAAGTGATTAGCTTCATCGAAAATTGTAAGCGCCTACTTCTGCGATGGTTTAATCGTCGAGGTGGAAGAAAGCGAATGACATGGCAAAAGTTTAAGAAAATTCTCGATATCTATCGCTTTCCGCGAAAGGAGGATTTCAAAACTGTTTCGGTACTCTAATGTTCACTGAACTGACGTCGGGCGTCTATTTACTTGGGAGCCGGATGCGGTAGTTCCGCACGTCCGGTTCTGAGAGGGTTCGGTCAGAGTAATCTGGCCGTTCTACTCGACAAAATCCAGATTTCATCCCAACTGCTGCGTTGCGGGAAAGATTTCTTGCTTACATATCAACCATATGCCGCACTGCAAAATTTTTCCCACGCCTTACATTTGGGCAAACTCTGAATTTTTAGAGGCGCCCATAAGCACAAAAGAAACATTGCAGAGGCATATCCGAGTTGAGCGTTTTTGTTATGAATTTTCACTGATGAACTCTTTCCAATCCAGCATCACCTTAGCGACTTCTTTTGCTTTTTCTTTGTCGAAACTGAGCCCCATATTCTCAGATGCTGCCCATTTTAAATACTCAACAATTTCATTGAGATTTCCAGCTTGCACCCTACCGTATATGGCAGTCATATAACTATGGTATTCATCTCTGGCCTGAGGAATCCCAGATACGCCAATGGATCCCAGATATAATGAACAACTTCCTCTATACGACGATATAATTCAGCGTCTTTCAGTAACACTTTTTCGCTCATAGTGACTCATAACAGTATGTTTATGAGGAATGAACCCTCATAAACAAATATTATATAAAATCTCTTTCTTTATTCAGTCGCATTATATTGCAAGCAATAACCCAATGATAATATTATTTAAATTGATTTAAAGAAAATTATGGGAAAGATAAACTGGATATAATCCAACTTTTTTTATTGGTTTCCAACCCACCAAATTTTTCTACTCAACCCGATAAACCGCAGTCTCCGGATGAAACGCATACCAAGCGAACCAGAATAAGGCAACGCCCGGCAATGCATGGCCGCTTGCATCAAAAACCTCAGCCGATTGATGTGTTGGGTTATAGCGTACCTGAATAGGTTGCCCGGCAAGTTCATCATTGACTTCACCTGATGTTTTAGCCAATTCTACAAACGGATAAGCTTTGGCTTTGCCATCCAGCACCAACCCAAGCACTTGTTCTTTGGGGTGATAGCCTTCTGAGCGAAAGCGCACCGGGAACATGATACTGCTCTCTTTTTCATAGCCCTCGTAAGGATTGGCCAGATAGTTGCGGTTAAAACCGGTTTCCAGGCTCAAAACCAGGGTATCGGGATGGCGGCTTAGCCAGTCGGCCCAGGAGGTGTGTGTGACCGCTACGCCAGGTAATAGGGTTCCTTTCAGTGGGCCGGTTACTGCCCGCGCTTTAATCTGCGACCATAGGGATTGTGTCTCGCGATCAAACATCAGCACGTCACTGTTATAGAGCAAACCGGACACGCCAAATTGTAAGGACTGGTCGGCTATTTGGGCTTTGGATGCAGTGCCGGAGCCACATAGTGGACAATAGACAATGACAATACTTTCATCGCCAAATTGATCATTCACAATCTCATGCCAGTTTAAAATACGCAGCGGATAGGCTTTAGCAATACCATTGCGTTGCAGCGCCAACACGCGATCATTGGGTTGTAAAAAACGCGCTTGCTGCGCCGGGACGAATTTCGGGTTATCCAGCGAAGGAATACCATCTTTTGGCGGGCCACCAAAATGGATCTCGTCTGCCGGTATCAATGCGCCATCCAGATTAAATCCATTCTTGGATGTAGCGAAAACATGCACGCTGCCGGTTAAAAAAATAAAAACAAATAAAAGTCTCAGGCAGTTTTTCCTCATAGCGTCATCCTCTAATGCCATTCACATAAGCAGCTGTTAGTTCGTGCGTGGGTGATTCAAAAATATCCCGGCAATGACCGAATTCAACCAATTGCCCTGCACGTTCCTTGACCCAAAAGAATGCGGCATAATTGGCAATACGCCGTGCCTGCGCCAGATTGTGCGTGACGATGACAATGGTGTAGCGACCACTTAAACGACTGATGAGATCTTCCACTACGCCCGATGCAATGGGATCAAGTGCGCTACAGGGTTCATCCATGAGTAATATTTGCGGATTCAACGCCAGCGCACGCGCAATACACAGACGCTGTTGCTGACCACCTGACAAACTAAGCGCCGCTGTATCGAGGCGATCACACACTTCATCCCACAAGCCAACATCACGTAACACCTGCTCAATAATATCCTCTACCACTGCACGCTGCGTGATGCCGTGTTCACGCAGCGGCAAAGCAATATTGCGCCGGATGGACAATGGAAACGGCGTGGGTTTCTGAAACACCATACCGATCTGCCGCCGTAAGGTTTGCACATTGCTGGCGGGTACATAAATATCCTTGCCATCAACACGAATACACCCATCCACTTGACAGTCAGGAATCAAATCAGTCAGCCGGTTAATAGCTGATAAAAAACTGGTTTTTCCGCACCCGGAGGGACCAATCAACGCAGTAATACAACCACGATAAATATCCAACGTCACTTTATGCAACGCTGTTTTCCCGCCATATTGCAGCGATAAATTTTCAACCTGAATAACCGGCTGCGGCTCACAACATGGTGGGCCAACTTGTAGCGGCCCCAATGTATACGCATCATCACGCACACAATCCGTCTGCAAAGCTTTGTCCTGATCAGCGCTCATATAAACATGATCCTTTTACGTTGCAGCCCATATGCAAGCTTCATAGCCAGGATGTTAATGCATAACAACAAGGCCACCAGCACCAATGCCGAAGCATACGCCGGGGTGTCTCCACCGGGCACATTCATGGATAAATCGAAAATAT
>JAJFJK010000102.1 GCA_021774075.1 Nitrosomonas sp.
TTAACTTGCTCATTTATAGTTGCTTTTAGATTGTCTTTGATGCCTCTACTTTACCATTTATGAGCAAGTTCTTTTCTTTCTTGGCTGTTCCAGCCACATAATTCCCTTTATTTTTATGAGTTTTGCAAGAGGCTCAATAGAACGACTATTCTCCTCAAATGATCAAAAAATCTGCCTCAAAATGGCTTTCCCTCGCTACGATTACTATTCTCGGACAAGCCTCCAAGCACTCCTTCAATTTGTGTTTTTAACAACTGATTACGGTTTTTTGTGTAAATCGTGCTATTTACTGCTGTTCACAGGTTTTTTGTGAAATGAATTAGCATATAATACGACACATAATCCTTATTTGCGTTAATACGGTGCAATGTTAGCCTAGCTTTTTTTGTCTTCAAAGAACTAAAGAGGGTATCCCTGTGTACAATTCTTCTTCTAGAGCATGCTTGTTTGTAATCGTTTTAATGTTACTTTTATTGTCACCCCTGGCCGTTCATGCTGCCGGGCTTGGCAAACTGACACTCAACTCCGCTCTGGGACAACCACTACAAGCAGAAATAGACATTGTTACCGTTAACGATGATGAACTTTCTTCTTTAAAAGTGGAACTGGCATCTCGCGAAGCATTTACTCAGGCTGGCATTCGCTACGAGTCTTTTTTCTCGACATTTAATGTTTCCGTAGAACCGCGTGCTAATGGTGACCCTTACGTCGTCATTACTTCACCGCAGTCTATCAACGAGCCATTCCTTAATATACTGGTTGAGTTAAGCTGGGCTTCCGGGCGTTTATTGCGCGAATACACTGTATTGATGGATCCCGTTGAATATAACGCGCCAGAACCTGTCGCACCGACAGTCAGGTCTGAACCGAATGTTATAGAAACAAAAGTTGATGCTCCTCCTGAACAAACGCCTGAAGCCGCTGAGCAAGCAAGTAGTTCAAGTGAACCTGCAGCTGAACCAAAAGCTGTTGTGGCAAGTAGTGAGTCAAGTGAAGCAAGTGATACGTACGGCCCTGTGGTGCGTGGCGATAATTTATCCGATATTGCACGTAAAATTACTCCGGATGGCGTTAATCTAAACCAAATGTTGGTTGCAATGTATCGCGCCAATCGTGAAGCCTTTATTGATAACAATATGAATTTGCTAAAGGTGGGCGCAATGCTGCGTATACCCGATAGCATTGAATTAACGGCGATTGATGCGGCTGAAGCGAATGCTGAAGTAAAAATCCAAGTGGCGGATTGGCGTAATTATCGTAAAAAGCTGGTTGAGGCTGCAACTGAATCACAGCCTGCGGAATCTGAGGTGTTAAGCCAGGCTGATTCAGGCGAAATCACAACCACAGTCGATATTGAAGCTGCTGCCTCTGGTGAGGAATCTAAAGAAGTGCTGCGCTTATCAAGTGGTTTCCAGCTTGCGCAACAAGGAGAAGGTGCAGACACTTCCATGATAGACCGTCTGCGTATGACGGAAGAAGATGCCATTGCACATAGTCTGGCAATGCAGGAAGCAAATGAACGTGTTGCTATGTTGGAAAAACAAGTTGACGATTTGCAACAATTGCTGGAATTGAAACAACCTGGCCTTGCACAAGCCCAAGTTCAAGCGGAAGCTATTTCAGACATAGATGTTAAACCTGAGGCAGAGGCTGCGGTTAATCCTGAAGCCGAGGCTTTTGATGAAACTGTTGAGATCATTACGCCAGCACCTGAATCAATCGCAGACGAAGGGTTTAATTTTACACCGGAACAAGAAGTCGCCGAGTTCTCTCCATTCATAGAAGAGCTTATCCTGGAACCTGTAGAGGAACCGTTCCAGGAAACTGTGCAAGAACCAATAGCCAGTCCAGCGCCATTACCAGTTGAGGGAGAAGTGTCATACTTGGATCTGGTAATGCAAAACGTTGAATATATCGTTGGTGCATTGCTGGTGTTGTTGGGCGCATTATTTATTATTAAAAGGCGACAAAATAAATCAAAAGATGATCTGGATGCTGATGATATGGATTTTGATGAAATATCGCCAGCCATGCGCAATAAGATGGCCGCAGTAGCAGCAGCTGGAACGGCTGCTTCAGTGGATTCAGATAATCTCTCATCTGAGTACGATAGTGCCAACGAGCTGCAAGCAGAAGAAACACAGGAAGAAGATTTCGATAAAGAAGAAAGCTTCTTCCAGGAAGAAAAAAACGATGATGTGCAAGTTGCACATATGGATCTTGCACCTGAGCCATTGCAGGAAACTGAAGACGCTTCAGCAGATGAATTTATACCCGATCATGAGATTGAGTTGGATTTAGATGATACGAGTCCATCGCAAGAAGACAGTATTGAAGTTGAAACGATAGAAGAAGACAGCGAGCAAGTTGAATCCGCTGCTGAAGTTGATTTGGATTTGGATTTTGCAGAAGAGCCTGCTGCTGAGGAAGACAGTGCTGCACAGGCTGAAGAAGATCACGAAATTGAGTTTGATTTGGGTGATATAAGTGACGATGAAAGCAAATCTGAGCAAACAGAAACAGATGCAGAATTGACGGAGACTCAGATTGATCTGGATGCAGAAACTGAGCCACTAATTGAGCCGGAAGAACTTTCAGAACCAATAGAGCCAGCAGAAACATCAGAGCCGACGTTAGCAGAATCGGAAACTGATGAAGAGATCAGTATCAGTAGCGATGACCAAATTGATTTGATGGCGACAACATTTGCAGAAAGCCCTGAAGACTTAAAAGATGTGGCAGAAGCACTAGATTACGATGCAGACACTGGCTCTGATGGTGCAACACCGGACGACACACCGGAGAGTGTTGCAAGTGCTTCTGAAGAAGAGGCAGCAGATCCCAATAGTATCGATTTTGAACAACAAGATGCACCGGTCATCGAATCTTCCGATAGCGATGATTTAACCAATGAAACAGAAGAACTCGCTGTTAGTGATGAAGCAGTTGTAGATGCAAGCGAACCGCTGCCTGAGCTGGGTCTTGCTGATATTAATTTGGAAATGGAAGATGAAGCCGCTAATGAAGACAAATCAGTGGAAGCAGATGCTGAACAACCTGAAATAGTGGAAGATGTCCCTGAGGTGCCAGAGGCTTCCGAAGTGGCTGATGCATCCGATACCCCCGAACTGTCAGACGCACCTGACGAATCAGATGTGCCAGAATCAACCGAGAATAGTGAGCAATGGCAGGAAGTTGAAACCAAAATGGATTTGGCCAAGGCTTATCAGGAAATGGATGATAAAGAAGGTGCCAGGGAAATGTTTGAAGAAGTCATACGTGATGGTGATAAGGAGCAACAAGAAAAGGCCAAGGCGCTATTGGACGAACTTTAACAGGGTTTTTTTGTTAATAATGCCTATGTTTTGTATTTCATGAAGCAGATTCAATTTGCAGTATTGGTTGCCAAATTGTGAGAATCGTTCTGATTCTGGAATATGACGGCAGCCAATATTGCGGCTGGCAAAGTCAGCCGGATGGTTGTTCAGTACAAGATGCACTTGAACGTGCATTATCCGAAATAGCTTGTGAAAATATTCGAGTGGTCACCGCAGGGCGTACTGACACAGGCGTACATGCCTTGTATCAAGTTGTTCATTTTGATACCTTAGTGTGTCGTCCTGTAAGCGCATGGGTTCGAGGTGTTAATGCGTTTTTGCCTAAAGATATCGCTGTGTTATGGGCATCTGAAATTTCGGCGGATTTTCATGCACGTTTTAGCGCCACTGAGCGCCATTATCAATATTTATTGTCAAATCATTCTGTTCGCCCTGCAATCAATCACCACAAAGTAGGTTGGTATCACGCGGCACTCAACTTGGAAAATATGCAAGTTGCCGCAAAAATGCTGGTGGGAAAACATGACTTCTCAGCCTTTCGTGCTGCTGAATGCCAGGCAAAATCACCAATACGCATACTTAATCGTTTAGAAATCACACAGCAAGGCAATTTGTTTGTTTTCGATATCAGAGCAAATGCGTTTCTACAGCATATGGTTCGCAACATCGTCGGTTGTCTGGTTTATGTTGGCAAAGGCAAATATGCGCCGGATTGGATGCAGACGTTATTAGAAAGCCTCAATCGTACTTATGCAGCGCCAACCTTTTCAGCCAATGGATTATATTTAGCCGGTGTCAAATATGATGCGGCTTGGCAATTACCCGAACTTACGCAAACTCAGATGATTGTCAGCGTATCCCGCCCGTAGTTTCTACAGTTCCAACCTATTTGCCTGGGCGCATAGTGTCACCTAATTGACCTATAAGTATCAATATATATCGATAAAAGTTGGGTTAGCTTTTAGGCTGCTAACCCAACTGATTTGATGCCGTCTTACAGCATGCCGTAGACTACCGCAGCTACAAGTCCGCCGATGATGCCGCCAATAATAGGAATATGTGCATATCCCCAGTCACTGCTGCCTTTGTTCTTCATTGGTAGAATCGCATGCATAATGCGTGGTCCCAGATCGCGTGCAGGATTAACTGCAAATCCGGTTGGGCCACCCAGGGATAAACCAATACCAAACAGCAGTAATGCTACCGGTAATGCATCCAGTGCACCCAGGCTTGTCTGTGGTGAAACAATCATCATCACGCCAAATACCAGGACAAAGGTACCGACAGCTTCGGTAATAATGTTATTTACAGGGCTTCTAATAGCCGGCCCGGTACAGAATGCAGCCAATTGTGCACCTTGATCGGTTGTTTCATCAAAGTGCTGACGGTAAGTAATCCATACAATTAATGCACCCAGCATAGCGCCCAGCATTTGAGCAACTGCATACATTGGCACATCAGCCCAGGCAAACTTGCCAGCAGCGGCCAAACCGATACTTACCGCAGGATTTAAGTGCGCGCCACTGGATGCAGCTACTGCATAAACTGCAACAAAAAGGGCGATGCCCCAGCCCGCAGCAATCGTTAACCAACCGGCATTGTTTCCTTTTGATTTATTTAACACGACATTAGCAACAACGCCATTACCTAATAAGACCAATATAAACGTACCAATTAATTCACCTAGAAAAGGAGTCATATGTATCACCTTGATTTTGAGTTGAACATCAGATTATTTGCCTTTAAATGCGTGTGAAAGTGTAATTTCTTAATTTATTTTTGTGACACTTTCTATTTTATTTTGAGGCCAAATGATTATCACACAAAAAATATAAGGATGATATGTTGACTTGATATAGTGGGAATATATTTAAGGAATCATTTACTAATTCTAGGTTTAGTATTCAGCTAAAGATTGTATTACAATGAGCCATGGTTATATTCTCTTTTTTTGTTCAAGAAGTTATGTGAGTTTATTGTGCCAAGCTATGGCTCAACTAGGTTCTTTTGCTTGCACCTAAACGGTACAGTATGCTGTTAGCGTCACTAGGAGGCTGTCGGAGAATAGAATGATCTACTGCGGGAAAGCTATTTTGGCCATATTTCCCGATCATTTTCGTTAAATAGAACAACTATTAATCTAAAATGATCAAAAAATCTGCCTCAAAATTACTTCCCCTCGCTATGATCACTATTCTCGGACAGCCTCCTAGTTTTAGTTTTTAACAATACGTCGACAAGAATAATTGATAAGAAAGATAGGGGACAAATATGGGTTTGCGATATATAAAAAAACTATTTAAGGCTACTTTTTGGTTAATGCTGTTTGCTGGCCTTTTGATATTATCAACACGTACGATTGCTGAAGAATGGACTTATACTGTTCGTGCTGGAGACAACCTGTGGAATCTGACAGAGCGGCATCTCACAAGCATGAAATATGTAACGCGCTTGCAACAGCTCAACAATATTGAAAACCCTTATGTGATTTCACCCGGCACCAAGATTCGGATTCCCATTTCCTGGACACAGCAAAATCTTCATGATGCTAATGCGCATATAGTCGTGGTACATGGAGATGTTGCTATACGGCGTAATGGCACCACTGAAAGCGTGCCAGCTGAACTTGGTATGCAGCTTTTTATTGGTGATGAAGTTCAAAGCGAGAACAATTCATTTGTAACGATTGAATTTGTAGATAAATCACGGCTGCGTGTTCAGGATAATAGTCAAGTACGTATTGAAAATATGGAGGTTTTTGGTGATTATGGGCTGATTGATACGTTAGTGAACCTGAAGGATGGGCGTACTGAGAATTCTGTACCTCCTGAGCCAGAAACGGGTACACGTTTTAGAATTAAAACACCATCAGCGATTAGTTCGGTGCGTGGTACGGATTTTCGTGTCGGAATGCATAAAGAAGGTGAAAGTACAAGTAGCGAGGTGTTGACTGGGTCCGTGCGAGTCAGTGGTGAGAATAGAAGTATCAGAGTGCCTGCAGGGTTTGGTTCCGTGACAACGCTGGGTGCGCCACCATCAAAGCCAGTAACGTTGCTACCACCGCCTGATTTATCTAAAACATCCACTTATTACGAAAGCTTACCATTGGTTATCAATGTGAAACCATTAGAAAAAGCGCAAGCATACCGAGCCCAAATTGCTATTGACCAGAATTTCGAGAATTTATGGGCAGATTTTTCTACAGCGCAATTACCTTTCCGTGATGGTGATATCCCCGATGGTGATTATTGGTTGCGCGTCAGAGGAATTGATGCCGCAGGGATTGAGGGCCATGATGCGGTTATCGCATTTACATTAAATGCACGCCCTGAACCGCCTTTTGTAACTGCGCCGTTACCAGGTGGAACGGTTGGTGTGGAAGAGCAAGTGTTTAACTGGGCGATTCAGTCGAAAGCGGCGCATTATATCGTTATGATCAGCAAAGATGAAGATTTTTCGGAGCAGGTGTTTTTTGATTCTGAAGTCAAAGATAATCATTTGAAGTTGCCCGAGCTGCTACCACCTGACCATTATTTTTGGCGCATTGCTTCTGTCTCTGCGGTAGAAGGTGCTGGGCCATTTAGTGATGTTATGCCTTTCAGAGTGCCTTATCCTGGGCCTGCACTTGAAGCAACAGAGCTCGATGAAACTGAGATGACGTTTGCTTGGCGGGCAGCAGCCGAAGGACAGAGTTTTCATTTTCAACTGGCGCATGATGAAGAATTTAACGATCTTTTATATGATCAGCATACAACTGCATCACAAGTAACTGTGCCATTACCAGATAGTGGTGACTATTATCTGCGGATAAAAACAATTGAATCTGATGGTTTTGAAGGCCCATGGGGGCCGCCTCAGATTATTGAGATTCCACATGATATTCCGTTCTGGTTACTGTTGTTATTATTGCCTCTATTTATTCTGATATGAGCCAGTGGCCCAGCCTAAACCAATTTCGTAGTCACAATGCTTATGTTGTACGAGTAATTGTGCTTTTGGTTGGGGTCGCATTATTATCATTTTCAGAGGTGCTGGATCGTATTGATGCGGTAATTTACGACAAAATACCCCTATTACAACGTCATTCCCCAAATAGTGATATCGTTATAGTTTCCATTGATGAAGCGAGTTTACTGGCGCTTGGACATTGGCCATGGTCACGTAGTGTTCATGCTGATCTGATTAATTCTTTGGCTCAAGCAGGAAATAATGTTGTAGCACTTGATTTGTTATTTTCGGAACCACAAGCACGTGACCCCACAGCAGATGATGCACTTGCTAAAGCCATAGCAGCACATGGTTCGGTAATTCTGCCTGTTGCGCCAATTACTGATGCCGATTTAGGTGACATTTCTCTTGCCGAGCCGCTCCCAATGTTGCGTGAGCATGCAGTACTTGGCCATGTTGATATTGAATTGGATCGTGATG
>JAJFJK010000103.1 GCA_021774075.1 Nitrosomonas sp.
GCGGTCAGTGAAAGCGAGTTTCAGTACTGCACGCTTGTCTTCAAACCGCCCATGAGCCCATATTTCATGCGGTTTTTCGAGAAATTTCATTGAAGTTCGATACATCTCGTCATAGGGTTTGATCGGACGCCCGCACTGGCTTATTTTTTCCTCTATCACGTGTTGATTATTCTGCAGTTTATTGATCCGTTTTTCTAACGCTTTAACCACCAGCGGCGATTCTGAATCGACAATCTGATCTAGGAATTGCTCTATCTTGCATTCGGTATCTTTGCTTTTTTGCATTAATGTCTTACGGCGCACTTGCTGCGTGGCTTCGCGGTGCTTCCACAATACCTTGAACATATCCGTAGCAGCAGCCATCAGACCGGGTGTCGGGGTGAGTTGTTTAAGCAAGGTTTCAAATTCCCCTTCGAGTACATCACGCCTGATAGATTTACCTTTATATTCGCACTGCCTATTTTGACAGAGATAATAAGCGTGAAGCTTACCCGTTTTACTTTTTGACCAACAGGCGGTCAGTGCATTGCCACAGACGCAAGCCACGCTACCGCGCAAGGGGAAATCTCGATTAAGATCTTTTCGCGCCGGAACATATGCGCGTCCTTGAAGACGCTCTTGTATTTTTTGGTAAGTTTCATAGCTGATAATTCCCTCATGCTGGCCTTTGTGTAAACTCACGCCCCACGGCTTGTATTCGATATACCCGGCATAGAGCGGATTATTCAACATATCATTAACACGGTTATTGCCGAGCCTGCCACTGGCCGTTTTAGGGAGTTCCGGCGCATCTTCTAAAAAATATTGTACTTCGCGCTTGGTTTGAAATCTGCCCGATGCAAACCCTTCCAGCGCTTCACGCAAAATCGGCGCAATGGCCTCATCTGCGAAGAGCATGTTTCCTTGTGTTTTTGTTTTCTGGTAATAATAGCCTGTGGGAGCATTGAAAGCAAAATAGCCCGCCTCAAGCCGTGCCTTGGTTTTTTGCTTTGTTTGCCGCCCAATTTGCTTGCGCTCTAACTGGCCTTGCGCCGCAAATAGCGTTTCTACGAACTCACCCTCCGGGGAATCATCAAATAGGTAGTTTAAACATTCCAACCGCGCCCCGAAATTTGCCATAGCATGACGCAACTGCCAGTGGAACATCGTATCGCGGGCGAGGCGTTTTAAATCATCGAAGATTACGACATAATCGGTTTTCTGATTTTGCTCAAGATAAGATAGCAGCGAAACCATACCGGGGCGCTTGGCAAAGTCACCACCGCCCGATACGTCATCGTGAAACACTTTTTCTTCATCATAGTTTTTTTCTGCTGCACTTTGACGGCACCGGAACTCTTGACTTTCCAAGCCGCTTCCTTCAACTCTTTGTTTCGTATCAGAAACACGGCAATAAATGAGTGCTTTTGTAGGGAGATTAGTCATTCTCTTTACCTTTCTCGGTATCGGCAGCCTGTTCAAATTGAGAGGTGTTCTTAGACTCTAGCAATTTTTTAGAATCGGGCGCAACTTCTACGTAAATATCGGGTAGTAACATTTGAACAGTATCAACACCCCAACCGATGTCGACGAGCGTACTCATAATATACCATAGTGCTTGCAGCAGTTCATTTTGTTGGTCTACTGTCATATTAAACTCGTCAAAGTGATGGCGGTGAGCATCCGTATCGAGCTTTAACGGTGCATCTACGTCTTTTGCTGCATCAGTAACGGCGCTTATATATTCTTTTTGCATATCGTATCCTCGTTTTTTCAAGGCCTTGCCTTGTAGGTTAATTGGTTCGTTTTGGTGTCCTCTTCATTGTTTAAAAAACATCACTAAACATGAACAAATAGAGAACATAATTTTTACAAGCGGACAATTAAAAAATGCATCATCCGCTGTGCTTTATTGGGAAAACTCATCATTTTTTTTCGTATAAAATTAATCAATTCAATCTAGCGCTCCGGCCCATGCTGCTCCCGTGGTTCCTGCGCTTCTCTTTGAATGACATTCTGCTGCTCACGTTGTCGGTCTAAATCAGCCATACGCGCGGTGCGTTGTTCGCGAAGCCATGCCCGGTTAAAGGCTTGACGGATGGGGCCACGTTCATGAGCGGGTCGTAATTCGGGAAACGGTTAAGATAAGCCCATCTCTTTCATGTCATGGGCTTGTGATGTCTCTTGATTAAAGTCATTGGTCAATTGCTTCGTGCGATTAATCGGCTGCACTTGGCGTTCAACATGGCTACTGACTACTTTCCCATTCATGCGAAGGGTTGTGTGGGTTTCTGTTACCTTGATTTGATAACGCCTGACACGTTGCTGCTCCTTTGCCAGCTTTTCCATATGCATTTGGTTGTCCACGGCTTGCCCCAAACCCAAAGGTTTAAGGGTTGGCACAGGTTGCTCTTGCTCAACCATGGTTTTGCCACGTAATGCCAAGCGGGTTTGTTCAGGTGACACGCCCATCACTTGTTGGTTAAATTTATCTTTCATAATTATTTACCTGTTAGAACAGCCCAAAACGTTTCGTTTTTATCGGGCAAAAATTTTCTGGGTATGACCAGTATCCACTAGAATATTGTGGAAGGTGGGAAACAGACGCGGGTGCTTTTTCACTGATAATGTTCACCGCTTTCATTCGGCCAAAACGGGCAGGAATAAATATTTTATTGAACGGAGGATGAAACGGATTAGGCAGGAACTTATGCGCCACCGCAGAGTTTAAGAAGTAAGGCCACTTTTTATAGATATAGGGTTTTATCCCTAGGTTGTTGATGTCCAGAATGCCTTCATCTGGATTCATTCTCATGACCTCATCAGGTGTCATCAATGGTCTTGCCACCGCATCGGGTGTTTGCATGGTTTCATTTTGCTTGGTGATTTCCAATAAGTGACTAACAAAATCACCACCATTTAACAATTGCTGAACGGCTTGAGCGCGTTTAAACGCCGCTTCGGTTTGCTTACTTTGCGGCAAATACTGATAAGTGCTTTTCCCCAGAATATTGTCTACTGCAAACTTGGCCGATTCATAACTGGATACGCTTGTTATGATTTTTGACTGAGAATTAGACACTAACGTATCAAAATTCTCTTTCCCAAGTGCGGCTATGCCTTGTGTTGGGTTCTGGTAGTAAGCCGACACACGGCACTTACTACCCCGTCCATAACTGAATAGGCGGGGCAAGGCCTCAAACCCTTGCATCTGGCCTGCTTCATCAAGGCATATATGAAGCCTTCCAATGGGATTACGTTGCTGTTCAATGGTAAGCGCCGTAATCAAACCACGCACGACACACGCATTCGTTTCAAGCAAATGTGCAGGCATCATGATAAAGAGCTTGCGCACCTTGTCAGATTGTAGAAAATCTTTAAAGCTGATTGTCGATGGCGCTGACAAAGCCACTTGTAACGCAGGAGAGCCAAGGCATTGAACATTATTACTGATGGTGGACATGATGCTGCCGAACTCGCCTTGTCCCATTTGTGCTTTGGCTTCCAGCTCTATCGCTGTCAACCTGACAGCGGTAAACCGACTGCTTTTCATCCTGTTTATATGAAAGTCAAAATACTCACCACCACCGCTTTGAATATCGCCCACCACATTGTAAAAATCCGGTAGCGAGAAGTGCGGGTTGTTTTCGCGTCCATCGACTAAAATAGCCGTACTGACTTGTGTTGCTTTGCCCCAAAAGTGGGTACTTGTGCCGCCCCCAGCGGGTTTGCTAATCAGGTTCATTGCCATCGTCAACATGTCTTCAAAAAAAGATACGCTGTTTGGGTCGGCAAACTCTAAAATGTTGAACCGATGATTGGCGGGAATAAACCAAGGCGCATCGCTGTGTAATTCAT
Source organism: Nitrosomonas sp. (assembly GCA_021774075.1). Taxonomy (GTDB): domain Bacteria; phylum Pseudomonadota; class Gammaproteobacteria; order Burkholderiales; family Nitrosomonadaceae; genus Nitrosomonas. The sequence goes on from JAJFJK010000103.1 coordinate 3,838, forward strand.
ACGGGTTGAAGTAATAATGCTCCGCAAAAGGATTGATGTTTGAGATTGCGGCGATTTCACCCTTCGGATCAAGAAATACGGTATTTTCGGGCGCTAGTGTTTTATAAGCAATATCGCTCGTAAGCTTGCGGCTGCCCGCTGCGCCAATGACCAGAATAGGTGTGTCGGCTTGAAACGTAATCTGTTGTGGTTTCTTCTCTGTGGTAAAGCCATGATGCAGACCTTTCCCCGTTATCAGGCCTGCCCCTTTTAACTCACTGGTCGTGGCAAAATCAGCACTGCCGAACCTGTCTTTTGCATCGTTCTCGTTCATCGCCATCAATCACCGCCTTAATTTGGTGAACAGTACAATCAGCGTGATAAAGAAACCCTTTAACATACCAATTACCATACTCAGTGCAAACGCCACCAGCGTGACAATCAGAAAGAAGAGGCTCACCAAATACAGGCTATCCCACAGCCATATGTCATCATAGGATGCTCGGGATAATGCAAGGCGATAAAAAACATTGTATGTGGCATCGTAAACGGGCAACGTGTATAGAAAACCACACACGAAACCACAGGCAACACCAAATTTCTCTAGCAAGGTGTTTTGAGATTGGGGTTGTGGCGTGCTCACATCGACACCTCTTCTGATTGCGCTAGAATATCCATAATGGAAAAGCGTTTGGAATAACGTGTGTCTGCGCCACCTTGCAACAAAGCGGGCATATCTGCGCCTTTGTTGCCCGCATATGCGCCCATTTGAAAAGGTGTTTCATAGACCTTGCCTAAAATCTGCACCCGCAACGAGCCTCGTACCACCGCATACGGTTTTTTAGCGGAATAGAGATTGATGGCTACAAGCAGGGTTTTAATATTTACCGCGCTAAACTCAATCGTTTCATAGCGCATGCCTTCACTGGCCTGATGACCCGTTAAAATATCCTTGTAATGCTTCCCCAATGGACTGCTTACATTCTGATAACTGAGGGCTTCACTGCCATAGGGCTGAGCGTAAATATCCAAATCCACATCGCCTTGCCACTGAATACCGAGGGTAATGGGTTGGCTGAAGTCAGTAATGCGAGGCGCAATGTGGCTCACTGTTTCGTTGTAAAATCCCTTTACTGTACTAACGTCCCGTATCGCCTGCATTTCAAGCTTGCCGCTAGCTTCAAGTTTATCGGTGAGAGGCATGGGATGTGCCTTGTCCCGTAATAACTCAAGTACCATGCTTTCGTCATGACTAAAGCTCACCAGTTTGCCCCCTTGGCGATGAATAAAGTGATGATAAAATCGCAGCACCGCATCGGCATGGATTTGACGTGGCAATAATTCAGGTAACAACCAGTGAAAGCGCAATCCTTTCAAACGGTTTTCAAAGCCGGTAGTGCGAAACACGTTATTACGCTCGGTATTCAGCAAGTAACCATCAGACGGCACTAACCCACTTGCCATAGACATAGCCGGATTACTCTTCACATCGTAAAGCGGGTTGCCCATGATTAAGACATCAGACACATCTGAATAGCGCGCTATCTGCGCCATCAATCGCGGCATATCAATTGCGCCTTTAAGCTGGTTATTGATATGCATGTCTTGGAAAAACAGTTTTAATTTTTTCCGCCCAGCCTGATTGATTTTGAGCTTCGGTTTTAGATGATTGTAGGTAGGATTATTGGGTATATTAAGTGTGGCGATGCTCCCTCCACCCATGCCATTAATAACCTTTAAACTATCGCCAGCACCCAATGCGAGATAAGATTTTGTCACCTGATTATATTGCTGCGCTGCGGCGGTGCTATCTTGGTGCGGTGAGACAATAATCAACATATTTCTAGCCATAGCGGTAGAGGCAACAAATAAACCTAAAAAAGCACATGTGAATAGCGTTTTCATTTTTCATCTCCGAAAAAGTTTGAAATGGCGGCGTGATGAGCCTTGGCGATAGTTAATTTATCCAGCCAGTGATTAATAAAAGACTGGCGTGCGTTCACAAGCTGAGTGTGTCGCTCAGTTTCCTGCTCCAAATGTTTTGCAACGTCCTTGCGCTCAATCTTTCGATGTCTGATTTTCTCATCCAGCGTTTGCCACTGAGGATTAGGCTCTTTTTTTACAGGCTGATAGTGGGCAAATAGCGACTCCAACCCCATAAATAAGCAGGCTAAGATTAAAATTTCGGCCATGAGTTGAATGAAAGAGTACAAACGGGTGTCTTGAGTACCTGTTTCAACGGCATCAATGCTGGCAAGATCCCCTATGCTAAGGGTGCTAAAGCCATCAAATGTCATAGAGAAAAGCAATATCCAGAGTACGATCACAAAGGCTGTTAATAGATGCATGATTTTCTTAAACAGAAGCTTCGTTTGGTCGAGAACAAAAGCTTTTGGAAGCATGTCTAAACAGATACTTGCGCAGGGTGCCAAGAGAGAAATGGCCCATGCTTTCCATGGTGCGTTAATAAAAACAGGCTGATAGGAGTTTTCTATCAGGCTTTGTAAATTGATCGTTGAAATGACCATCATTGTTGGTATCAAAACCGCTAATAGGAATACCGAGATTTTATCTATCGTTCTCCACCCCGCTAAGAACGGGCGGTAGGGCGTGTTATTTGTCATTGGTTTTATCCTCTTTTGTGGCAGGCTCACTGCTGATTGTTGGTGATAGTGTTTTAAGCTCGCGTTCTAGCTCGATAATCTCTGTATCAATCCTGTCTAACGCCCGTTGCGCTTCTTTCAGTCGAAATGCAGAAACCGCAATAGACTCATTATTTTTTTCAAAAATTTGCCCAGCTGTTTGCGCGACATGTTCAGATGATTGATTGATGTCCATCAACGTTGACGCTTTAATGGTGTGTGACAGTTGCTTTTGTGCTTCAACTGGTAGCTTTCCGAGCGATTTAGACGCTGCCGAAAGTGAAGTTTTACTTTTCATTTTAAGTTCTCCGATTGGGTGGAATGTGATCACTGTGAATCATCTAAAAACAGAATGTGGGAAACAGCAGCAAAGCGGATTACCACTTTGCTGCATCGTATTAACTAGAGTTGAACTTGTTTCTTAGCATCAAGACATAACAGCAAGTGATGCATGCGAACGCGTTCAGTTAAGCGTGTTGGACGCTTTCTTCTGCCATTGACTTCTTCAAGGTAATAACCTAAGCCGCGCGGATCGCCCATAAGTGATGCGCAAGGAATTGGATATCGCTGCATGCCCACCACTTTTTTGTCTTTATCTAACTTGGGCATAAAAACCTGCACGTTGTTCTTTGCAGCTAAGCAAAAAACCTCGGACATGTGGTTGTAATATCGTTCTCTGGAAAATTTTCCCTTCTCATAATTGCTTTTCGTTTTCTCCCAAACTGAATGTTGTATTTCGTCTAATGCGTAGTCTCTCGACTGTAATAAATCTATGCGTAATGACATTTTTAATCACCCTTATCGAACCACAAACGCGGTTCTAATGAGGGCTAAACTCTGCGCAGAAATTTAGCCAAGTTAAGTTAAGTTAAGTTAGGCCAAGTTTCGTTTTTGCACTCGTCTTGAGTGCGAGATAGAATTTCTCACAGGACGGCTAATATTGCATTTGGGGTGAATTGGGATGTTTTGGGTGAGGCGAAAAACACTTACATAACATAAGCTTATGGAAACATATTGACAGTATCTTTTTATGTGTCGTAGCTTGTTTTCGGCTTAACGGCTGACTGTAAACGCCAATCCACGGAAGGAAATGGCATGGATAAAAAGACACTTGCACAAATTGAACGTACTGAATTATTAACTTGGTTGGTATCCCAAGATGATGTTAGAGCACAATCAGAATTGCTGATGGCTCTACTGGAGGATATAGGTATAGATATCTTCGATGGCTCATCTGTAAATGATATTACAACGCTAAAGCAGGCATTTAGACGAGTCGTGTTCGAAGCAGCAGTCAAGCACTACGGTCATGAATTAGCTGTGGAACTATTGGAATGTTCAAAAGTACACGCTGAATCCGTCATTGAAGGCGGGGCAGAACGCTGTGTTGAACTGATAATTAAATAAGCAAACACTTTCAAACTTGCATTTCAATGCGTTAGTATCGGATCAAATATCAATTTGCTCCGACATTTATGAATCTTGACAAAAATTCAGTTGCGCTAAGGCTAGAGGATACTGAAAAGTTATACAGACTTTACATACATCTTAGTGGGGTCGGTAGACGGAAAGTGCTGCAAGAATGTAAAGAAGACGAGAAAAGTGGTAATACAGCTAATCTGGATGTACCTAATCTGCTGATTGATGGTGAACCAGTCAAAGCCTTTGAAGGTGTTCATTTTAAGGAATTTCTAGAAGAATTAATACCAATAGAATCGAGAAGCGACTTCTTAGAGTTGTACGGTACAGAACAAAGAGAATTGTTTAGCAATTTTGCAAACATCACTCGAAATGAAATGTCTTTTAAAGTACCCCGCGTAGCATTTGAAAACCTCTCTATTTATTTTAAAACATCAAACTTTCAAATTCTTTTATCCTTTTTTGAATATTGTTACGTAGGACATTTACCATTACGTATCTTTAATAGAGACAGGGAGGCATTAAAAGAAGCTATAGATGATATGGCAGCGTACAAATTATTTTTTTTAGCCCTGCAAAGCCAAGGTGTGAGCGATAATGAAATCCTACAAAGGTGGAAGCAATCGCAAGTCACTATTGATACTCCCGGAAGCCCTGAAGGGCTAATAAATAGCAGCCTAGATGCAAGGTTAGCAACATTTCATGGAAAAGAAATATTAGGTAGAGCTAATGATATCGAAAGTGTTCAGAGCTTTCTCCAAAGCTCCTCACCTAGCATGTATTTGAGCGGTGTTGCAGGCATTGGCAAATCTGAAATATGCAAAGCTTCATTAAAAAAATGGTTGGAAACAAGCGATTCCGAAAGTGTCTTCTTTGTAAAAGTAAGTGAAGGCGCTAATGCCAAGAGGCTTTTGGAGCTATTGGGGAAAGCGGTTGGCCTTGACTCGGACGTAGCAGCGAGCCTGCAATCATTGTCTGTTTTAAAACAACACTTAAAGCCTGCGTTATATTATCTTGATAATTTGGAAAGTATTGTTGAGACACTGGAGGGTGTTGCGCTATTGCGAGAGTTAGTACAAATGTCTGGTATCAGGGTTCTTGCATCATCGCGCACTGATTTAAGTGGCATCTTAAGAGAAGGTTTTTTGGTTGAGCCACTGGATATAGATAGTAGCAAGAAGCTTTTCCTCGACAACTGGAGCGGTATTGGCACCCCCGACAATGAAAAGTTAGAGAGTTTTATAATTCATGAATTGGGAAAACACGCCCTCTCAATTTACCTGACAGCAAGTATCAGCAAAAATAAGTCTTTTGGGGATATTCTCACCCTTTGGCTTCATAAGGGAACGGCCTTAGCAAGTCTGCAAAAATCCAGAAAAAGAGCGGATCGCTACACTAATCTTGACGTGTCCTTCGCTTTAACACGGGACTTCTTAGCTACTGAGCAAGGGGCACTTGAATTATGGATATTTTTAGCGCTGTTTGACAGTGAAGTGGATAAAGCAACGTTAACACATTGGGAAATGGTTAGCGGTTATGAAGATGCAATATCAATATTGGAAGAATATAGCGTTGTTCTGAATCATCAAGGTAGTTATAAATTATTGCCACCAATAGCTAGGTATGCCGCTGATTGCGCTAGGTCGGGTTTGGCATCAGAGGCAGGGTTTAACTGGCTAACTTCTCGAAGTTACTGTTATAACTACTTTTTACAGATATCTTTTAACAGTGCATCTGCGCCCAGCACAGAATATGGTGCTACATCAGAGAAAAGATGTGCAGAGCAAGCGCATGCGATAGCGAGACTTTTCTCAATTGACGCATCATGCGGGCAACCTTTATTAGAAACTCCATATTTTCTTCATCAGCAACTTGAAAAAGTATACGAAGCCTATTTGTCATCAACGCACTGTATATATAATGTCACCGTCGAGCTTTTTGATGATAACCTATCTTATCGAATGTTGGCACAACATGAATTACTAAGTGGTAACCACCAAAGAGCAAAAAAATTCGCTTCTTATGCTCTAGATTTCGCGTTACAAAATGGTACTAAAAGTGCGGAATATGCCAATTCACTTGCTACAAATGGTCAGGTCGATTTTCATTTAAAGAACTTTGATGGTGCTATCCGACAGCTTGAGGAATCCTCTGCTTTGTGTAAAGAAATGAGGCTTACTAGAGGATATTGTTCAGCTCAAATAAACTTAGCGACTATTTTTCAAATTAGGGGTGAGTTGGAGAAAGCAAAAACTGGCTTTGAACAGGCCGCTTTTGAGGCTGGAGAAATAGGAGACACACAAACTCGTGCAGAAGCATTAGCGAAACTTGCATTGCTTTTAGTCAATAAAGGGGACTTTAAAAAAGCGCGAAAATACCTAAACGAAGCCATATCAGTTTTCCATTCTCTCACGAGACTAGGGAGCATGGCGGATGCTTATCTAACATTTGGAAAACTAGAAGAAAAATGCGAAGAATTTTCAAAAGCAATTGATATGTTTGACAAGGCAGAAGAATGTTTCAAACACGTTAATCATATTGAAGGGCAAAAAATAGCGCTAAATTACAACGCCGATGTATTAAAAGCAGTAGCCTGTAACATGATACGCCAGAGTGATATCCAAAAGGCCAAGGAATACACTGAAAAAGCTTTGCGGCTCTCTATTAGCTCTAATGACAAAGATAGAGCTAATAAGTTGAGAGTGCTTCTTGGTAATATGTACGCACATACTGGAAGTCCCGAAAAGGGGGCTGAGGCAATCTATACGGCAATAAATTACTATTTAGAAACCAATTTGGAGAAAGGCAATCCGCATTGCTTCATAAATTTTGCAGAACTAGCAATAAAACACAGATTGACGAACTATTATGCGGCGGCCAATTCGACTATAGAATTTCTACAATCTGGATATTTATCCTTAGATGATTATTTTGGAAATATGATTACTTCATGGCTATCACTAAGGCTTTCCGCTATTCATTCAGAGTCTACCGAAGACGAAATTGAGCAGTTATTCGTAAGCGGGCTAAATGTCATCAATCACCCTGATTCATCTAACCGTGATATTTTGTTTCGATACCTTTGCCTAACAATCTATGAGTGTTTGCAAAAAGATGAGGGGAAATTCGTTGAACTTATGAATAAGACAATAAAAACCCAACCAAAAATTTCAATCCCTGATGAACATTCAAATTTGAATTGGCTTGTACATTGGGCAAATGTTTTATCGCCTAGAGTTGAACAAAATTCCGAGAATAAATAGAAAGTTAAAACCAAATAGCTTTTGGTTAAAAACCAATAAAGTGCTTACAGTTATTTTGAAAAAAATTAATTATTAGTTAGGTATTGTGAACGGCGGTGCAAAAGTAGTCCACTGAGGCGGTGATATTGTATTGCTGCGGGCGGAGTAAAACTCTGCCACTTTTGCCCTCTTGATTTAGAGGAGGGCCTGAAGGATTTATACAGTGGATTTATATAGAAGAGTGCGTCTTGCTTGTCACAGCCAAGGCTTGAGTATCCGTGAGGCTGCACGCCAGTTTGGTGTCAGCCGCGAGACGGTTTCGAAGATGTTAGAGTTTAGCGAGCCGCCGGGCTACCGGCGCACAGCAACGGCCCGGCGTCCCAAGCTGGACGGCTTCACAGATATCATTGATGAGTATATTGAGGGTGACAAGCTTGTGCACCGCAAGCAGCGCCATACAGCGAAGCGTATATTTGAGCGTTTGCGCGATGAGCATGGTTTTACTGGCGGCTACACGATCATCAAGGATTATGTGCGCGGGCACCATCAGCGCCACAAAGAAGTTTTTGTGCCGCTCTCTCATGCGCCGGGCCACGGCCAGGCTGATTTCGGCGAGGCACAGGTGATCATAGATGGTATTCAGCAAAAGGCCCATTTTTTTGTGCTGGATCTACCGCACAGTGATGCTTGTTATGTGCGGGCTTATCCGCGTGCCGTGACAGAGGCCTGGCTAGACGGGCACAATCACGCTTTTGCTTTCTTCGGGGCGGTGCCGCAATCGATTGTGTATGATAATGATCGCTGTTTAGTATCTCGCATTATGCCCGATGGCACCCGCAAGCGCACCGAGGCTTTCTCTGGTTTTTTGTCTCATTATCTGATTAAGGATCGTTATGGCCGCCCCGGTAAAGGTAATGATAAGGGCAAGGTTGAAGGCATGGTCGGTTATACTCGGCGCAACTTCATGGTGCCCATACCCTCATTCTCCAGCTTTGAGGCTTTCAACGAGTATCTTGAGCAAAAGTGCTTAAAACGACAAGCAGATATTGTGCGTGGCTCCAAGGTGAGTATTGGTGAACGCCTCAAAGCTGATCTCGAAGCTATGCAAGCCCTGCCGGCAACGCTGTTTGACGCCTGCCATAAACAAGCAGGACGCGTCAGCTCGCAGTCTGTTGTGCGCTACGGTAATAATGATTATTCGGTGCCGGTGGCTTATGCTCACCATGACGTGTGGATCAGGGGCTATGTAAGTGAAGTGGTGATCGGCTGCAAGAACGAGGTCCTCGCCCGCCATGATCGCTCCTATGAGTGTGATGATATGATCTTTGATCCATTGCATTACCTGCCCTTGATTGAACGTAAGATTGCAAGCCTGGACCAGGCGGCCCCTCTTGATGGTTGGGACTTGCCCGACGAGCTTACCAAGCTCCATCGCCTTCTGGAAGCACGTATGGGCAAGGCAGGCAAACGGGAATATGTGCAAGTGCTGCGTTTATTGGAGACAGTAGATATAAACACCCTGGGGGCAGCGACGCGTGATGCGCTCAGGCTGGGCGCAATCGGCTTCGATGCTGTTAAACACCTTGTCCTATGCCGCATTGAAGAGCGGCCTGCAAAACTTGATCTGGACATTTATCCTTATCTGCCACGCGCCAATGTCGGGAGAACATCGCCGTCAAGTTATATGAGCTTGATAGGAGGCGCATCATGAGTAGCGATGTCCCTCAGATACTTCTTGCCCACCATCTTAAAGCTTTGCGGCTGCCAACATTTTTGCGCGAGCATGACAAGTTAGCCCGACTGTGCGCGACAGAAGGTGTGGACCATCTGGGTTATTTATCCCGTCTTGCAGAATTAGAAATGATTGAACGCGCCGGGCGGATGGTCGAGAGGCGGATTAAACTGGCCAAGTTCCCGGCCATTAAAAGCCTTGATAGCTTTAAGTTTAAGGCCATCCCCAGCCTCAACAAAATGCAGGTACTGGACCTGGCTCGCTGTGAGTATATTGATCGGCGAGAAAATATCATTGCCCTTGGGCCGAGCGGCACAGGCAAAACCCATATTGCACTTGGACTTGGGCTGGCCGCTTGCCAGAAAGGCCTCAGTGTTGGTTTTATCACGGCAAGTGCTCTCGTGCATGAGCTGATGGAAGCGCGCGACGAGAAAACCTTGCTGCGCCTTCAGAAAAAACTGGCGGGCTACAAGCTGCTAATTATTGACGAGCTGGGCTTTGTACCGCTGAGCAAAACCGGGGCAGAACTGCTGTTCGAGGTCTTCTCACAGCGTTATGAATGCGGTTCCACCATGGTAACCAGCAATCTGCCGTTCGATGAATGGACCGAAACCTTCGGCTCTGATCGACTCACCGGGGCATTGCTCGATCGCCTGACCCACCACGTCAATATCCTTGAGATGAATGGCGATAGCTATCGTTTAAACCAGAGCAAATCCAAACAAAAGTAAGAAGCCAAAACCAATGTAACAAAGGGGCCAATTGGCCCCTTTGTTACATCATTTAAGCATGCCCACAGTGGCAGAGCTTTACACCAACCTTGACATATAGTGGTAGACTTTTGCTCCGCCCTTTGGCCTAATTTTACTCCGCCCTTGACAGGTATATTATATTAGTATCTGATTCATTTTTTGATAATCAATTGATATCTGGACTTCGTTCATTTTAAACGCAAATAAAGATTTTTACGGATTGAAAACCGTCCCTGCGTTCCGCAAGATGTGCGTTGTACTACAAAATGTACCATTTTCTAGCCCAACGCCTATCTTGGCAAGGGAGACACTGCCGTTCTCCCGTTGCATCCCTCTCGGACGCGCTAAGCTTCAAATATTGCAATGCAAAATTTTCAGGTAAGCGCTTTTGTGGTGCATTTAGGCATCGAGCCTTCATGCGCCATCAGAACGTGTGGCCGTTCAATCACCATTTTGGGGAGCCTCCAAGCATCCCCCAAAACCCTCATGGCCAAGTGAGAATTTCATATCTCCCTTTGGAATCCCATCGACAATTTCATTGAGACCAACCGTGCGCAGATTGGATACCGTAAACGTTTCGACGCTCAATCCCGAGCAACACATAGCAATGCATCATCAACAATGAAGCAAATATTTTATTGACTTTAGATTCGCTTTCGATTCTAATGTTTGCATCATTGTCGATGAAGGATTATTTATTTTGAAGTTGGTTGATACCATTACTCTATCCGCAGGACATCCTTTTAGGGGAAAAATGCCGGAAAAATCCGGTAGCGGTATTTTTGCTGTGCAGATGAAAGATGTATCACCTGAAAATGGTGTGTGCTGGGATAGTGTCATCGAAACAGAGCTGACTGGCAAAAAACAACCAGACTGGCTCAAGCAAGGCGATGTGTTGTTTGTGGCGCGTGGTTCACACAATTACGCTGTTTTAATAGACCAAAACCGTGAAGGAATTATATGCGCTCCTCATTTTTATATTCTTCGTGTAGTAAACCCTCTACTGTTACCAGAGTTTCTGACTTGGCAATTAAATCAGAAACCATTGCAAAATTATTTCGATAGTGTGGCAGAAGGTTCTGTGACTAAGAGTATCAGACGAACAATTCTGGAGAAGACTGAAATTACCGTGCCGCCCCTTGAGAAGCAAAACAAAATACTGGAGCTGCATGAAACTTTACAGCAAGAGAAAAAACTTTACGCTGAACTGATAAATACCACAGATAAATTAATGCATGCCATTGCTAGTGATCTGATGGCAGGTAAAACTTTACAGGCAAAGGAAGAAAGAACATGAACACACCCATTAACCAGGATGTCATTAACAAAGCACTATGGTCTGCATGCGATACATTCCGTGGCACAGTCAGTGCCGACACCTATAAAGACTTTATCCTGACCATGCTCTTCCTGAAATACATTTCTGATGTCTGGCAGGATCACTATGACGAATACAAAAAAGAACATGGCGACGAGCCTGAGCTGATTACTGAGATGATGAAGAATGAGCGTTTCGTTCTTCCTCCAGCTTCCAGCTTTTACAGCCTCTACGAAAAACGTCATGAACCCGGAAACGGCGAACGGATTGACCAGGCGCTTCATGCTTTGGAAGAAGCCAACGGCACCAAACTGCGCGATGCGTCAAAATCCGTGTTTCAGGATATTAGTTTCAATACCGACAAGCTCGGTGAGGAAAAGCAGAAAAACACCATCCTGCGGCATTTGCTGGAAGACTTTGCCAAACCGGAACTCAATTTGCGTCCCAGTCGTATTGGTTCATTGGATATTATCGGTAACGCTTATGAATATCTGATCAAGCTGTTTGCCGCCGGTGGCGGGCAAAAAGCTGGAGAATTCTACACCCCACCGGAAGTCTCTGACCTGATCGCAGAAATACTAGACCCACAGGAAGGCGACACGATTTCTGATCCGGCTTGCGGTTCAGGCTCCTTGCTTATGAAATGCGGTCGTAAAATCCGCGACCGGTTCAATAGCAAGAAATACGCGCTCTATGGGCAGGAAGCTATTGGCTCCACCTGGTCGCTGGCCAAGATGAATATGTTCCTGCATGGCGAGGATAATCACAAAGTCGAATGGGGTGACACCATTCGTAACCCCAAGCTGCTCGATAAAAATGGTGGGTTGATGCATTTTGATATCGTGACCGCCAATCCACCTTTCAGTCTGGATAAGTGGGGACATGACGAAGCCGAGCATGATCCGTTCGGGCGGTTCCGTCGGGGCGTGCCGCCCAAGACCAAGGGCGATTATGCCTTTATCCTACACATGATCGAAACGCTCAAACCCAGAACTGGGCGCATGGGCGTGGTGGTTCCGCATGGCGTACTGTTTCGCGGCAGTTCCGAAGGCAAAATCCGCCAACAACTCATTGAGGAAAATTTGCTCGATTGTGTGATCGGCCTCCCGGAAAAACTCTTTTACGGCACAGGCATACCGGCGGCAATTTTGATTTTCAAAAAAGACAAGCCCGATAACAACGTCCTGTTCATCGACGCCAGCCGAGAATTCAAGTCCGGTAAAAATCAGAACCTACTCACACCTGAGAATATCGAAAAAATTGTAGCCACTTACCGCGCCCGCGAAAGTCTTGATAAATACGCTTATCTGGCAACCCCAGAAGAGATTCAGGAAAACGATTACAACCTCAACATTCCGCGCTATGTCGATACGTTTGAGGAAGAAGAAGAAATCGACCTTCTGGCCGTGCGTAAAGAACGAGAAAAGTTGAAAGCGCGACTCTCTGTGCTGGAAACGGAAATGGATGGCTATCTGAAGGAGCTGGGTTATGGTTCCTGAGGGATGGGAAGTCCAAAAAATATCTGAATGCCTTGAAAGGGTTGTTGATCCGATTACGCCGGAGCCAGAGAAGCTATACCAGCAAATAGGTATCAGATCACATGCCAAGGGCATCTTTCATAAAGAGCTTGTTACAGGGAAGTCACTTGGCAATAAGCGTGTGTTTAATATTCATCCGAACTGTTTTGTTGTTAATATTGTTTTTGCTTGGGAACAGGCGATTGCAGTGACGTCAGACGCAGAACTTGGGATGATAGCTTCGCATAGATTTCCTATGTTTAAGCCAAAGGAAAATAAATGTGATATAGATTATATAACCTACTTTTTTAAAAGTCCTCATGGTAAATATTTACTTGAATTGGCATCTCCCGGCGGTGCGGGTCGAAACAAAACTCTGGGGCAAGGTGAGTTTGCTAAGCTTAAGCTTTCTCTGCCACCTAAAAAAGAACAAAAGAAGATCGCTGAAATTCTATCAATATGGGATCGGTCGATTTCTGTTGCAGAAAAGCTAATCTGCAACAGCCAGCAACAAAAAAAATGGCTATGTCGCAATTAATTGTTGAATTGAGCGTCCAATGTGTATCAGGATGTAAAAAGAGGGATGCACACCATGAAAACGATGGACTTCAAAGTTTGGATAAAATCAATTGACCGCATGAGTCGTAGGCAGAGAGATA
>JAJFJK010000104.1 GCA_021774075.1 Nitrosomonas sp.
AGTATTTTAAACCATCAACAGGAGGCAAAAAACCAACTCAGTCTGGTCGACTTATCCACAGATGCGTAGTACCCTACGTACTAATTTCCCCTGGTCAATTTTCAACTGGTACAGGTGGTCAATTTTAAACCGGTATCAACAATTCATTGAGGTCAAACCGCATGTGAAGAAAAACAGTGTGGCAGTGGAGCTGACGGATTTCTCAGTATTTTATTCGCAAGATTCCATTGCTCATGCTGAAGCCACGTTGAAGAACAAAGGCAGTAAAATCGTGGTGGAAAAAGGTCAGATCGTGAAAGTGAGCAAAGACAAAGACGGCATTGTCATGCGTGAACAACTAACGCAACACTGGACGGACTGGATTGACTACTGGTCGGTGGATTTTGACTTTGAGAACAAACGCGAAATCATTCGAGTGCAAAAATCACCGGCGGGACAAGGTGCATTGGAAGGACTTGAAGCGCCACAAATGGAACTGCCAGAATATGAAGAAGTATGGACAGGTGATTACGTTTTCGAGAATGAATGGCAAAGCTTCCGTACCAAAAAAGACCGTAAACTGGAAATGATCAGTGTGTCCCAGGAAGTAATACCAGGGCGACGCAAAATCGCGGTGAAGGTGGTGGATATCTTCGGTAATGACACGATGACGATTGTGGAGGTGTCGGTGTGAAATTTGAGCTGCCGGAGATTGAGCATGACAGGTCTGGATTTGAAGCGCTGGTTCGCTTGGAAGCGGCATCAAAAGATTGTCTGTTTGACAATATTGATATCGACATGGATAAGGTCAACTGGTTTGATGCTGATATGTGCGCTGCACTTGGGGCAATTCTTTATCGTTTAGGTGAAAACCTGAATACAGTCAAACTAATCAATATTCGTTCTGGTGTCGAAAATATTTTGTTAAAGAATGGTTTTCTCAGCCATTATGGGCGCGAAAAGATACCTGATCGCTGGGGGACAACTATTCCCTATCATCGGTTTGACGTTAAAGACGACAGGTACTTTGCCGACTATATCGAGCATGAATTAATGCATCGCTCCGAGATACCAGCTATGTCGCCGGGACTTATGAAGAAGTTTCGTGAAAGCATTTTTGAAATATTCAGTAATGCCGTGTTACATTCGCGCACCGAGTTGGGCATTTTTAGTTGTGGGCAGTTTTTCCCGGCACGGCACCGGCTTGACTTTTCAGTTGCTGATCTAGGTGTTGGTATGTGTCAAAATATAAAAGATAACATGGGTCTTGATCTTTCACCGGTGGATGCGATTGTCTGGGCTACTGAGGGTCGCAATACAACCAAACGTGGCTCGGTGCCAGGTGGATTGGGATTGAAGCTGCTTGGCGAATTCATTGATTTGAATGGCGGCTGTATTCAGATTGTGTCAGATGCTGGTTATTGGCGGCGTCAAAATAAAAAGACGGTTACCGCATCTTTAAGCCATGCTTTTCCAGGTACTGTGGTCAGTGTGGAGATTAATACTGCCGATACGAATTCATACAAACTTGCTTCTGAAATAAGCACTGCGGATATTTTTTAAGGTGGCGATTATGCAAAAAGAAATGACGATAACCATATTTGAGATAGTGGGTAGCCCCTTGTGTGTCGCTTCAAGTGATGGGCAAAGGGTTTATGATCGTTTGGCTGCCGCGCTTAAAGAAGGCAAGAGTGCAATTCTCTCATTTCATAATGTTTCAACTCTGACTTCCGCGTTTCTGAACGCTGCGATAGGCCAGTTATACGGTGAATTTAGCGAAGAACAAATTCGTGCCTTGCTTAAAGTGCAGGATATGGAACCGGATGATATGGCGCTGCTAAAACGTGTGGTCGAAACAGCCAAGCAATATTTTAAAGATCCGCAGAAATTTGACCAGGCAGTTCGTGACACGCTGGGGGATGATGGCAATGACGCATAAAGCATTGGCGCTGACTAGTTATGATTTTAAGCCGGAAGATGAATTGCTGCTGGATACCAATATATGGCTATTTATTTATGGCCCACAAAAACCAGGCAATCCACGGGTAGCTACATATTCACAGGCATTTGCAAAGATTCTTGCCGCGCAAAGTCGTATCTATATTGATGTCCTCATTGTTTCAGAATTTATTAACACCATTGCTAGGCTGAGATGGAAGCTTATTGCGCCGCATATTAAGCAATTTAAAGATTTTCGTAGAAGCAATGATTTTAAGCCTGTTGCCCAAGATATAGCCGCCGACGTCAAACGTGTACTGAATCATTGTTCGCGGATAGAGAGTGGTTTTGAAGCATTGGATATCAATGGGGTGATTGCTGAGTATGCAGTTGGAGACTCTGATTTCAATGACCAGATTATCGCCACGTTATGCAAAAGAAAAGGATTGAAACTGGTTACAGATGATGGTGATTTCGGTGGTCATGGAATTCCGGTTGTAACAGCAAATAAACGATTGCTGGCATAACTAATGGCACTTCACTCCGACTTTCCTGATTCTCCTCACGTTATCCTAGAGCCAGATATCCGTTGGTTTCCTGCCGATGAAGCATTGCGCGAAACCAGTATGGACAAACTGATGCCGCCATTGGTGCCGCAGTTGCGGCGTAAGGTGAAAGAATTTCGTGATGCGGGTTATGTCGGTGCGTCAGATACCAGTAAAAGTCTACTGAATTGGTGGTTTAAGGAGCCACATTTGTTACCACAAGCTGATGGTACAACAATACAGTTCCAATATTTCTTTGCCCAGCGGGAAGCACTGGAAACAATTATTTATTTGTACGATGTGGTGGGTGCAAAGGATAAGTTTGATCTAATGCGTTTTGACAGCAGCGGTGCGGTTTCTGCTCAAATGTTTGATGAGACTTGGCGGCGCTATGTAGTGAAGATGGCCACTGGTAGCGGCAAGACCAAGGTGATGAGTCTGGTTTTGGCGTGGAGCTACTTTCATAAACTGTATGAGCCTGATTCTGAGCTTTCCCGCAATTTTCTGTTGATCACGCCCAATATTATCGTTTTGGATCGTATCTACAAAGATTTTCAGGGATTGCGCATTTTCTTTGAAGATCCGGTGCTACCTGATAACGGCTTTAATGGGCTTAACTGGCGGGATGATTTTCAACTCACGTTACATTTGCAGGATGAAGTGCGGGTAACCCATTCCACGGGCAACATTTTTCTGACTAATATTCATCGTGTCTATGCTGGGGAAGATATTCCGTCTTCACCGGATGATGACAATACGATGGATTACTTCCTGGGTAAACGCCCTAGTGGTTCGACCAATGATTCAAAAGTAGATTTGGGTATGATTGTGCGTGACATCGACGAATTGATGGTGCTAAACGATGAGGCGCATCATATCCATGATACAAAGCTGGCTTGGTTTCAGTCGATACAGGATATTCACAATCGTTTGTTACAAAAGGGCCATGCGCTAAGCTTGCAGCTGGATGTAACGGCCACGCCTAAGCACAACAACGGCGCTATCTTTGTTCAGACGGTGGCTGATTACCCGCTGGTGGAGGCAATCTGGCAGAATGTAGTGAAGCATCCGGTACTGCCCGATGCAGCCAGTCGCGCCAAACTCTCGGAACGACAAAGTGCAAAATATACTGAGAAATATGCGGACTACATTGATCTGGGTGTGATTGAGTGGCGCAAGACTTACGAGGAACATCAAAAGCTGGGAAAGAAAGCTATCTTGTTTGTGATGACTGATGACACCAAGAATTGTGATGATGTGGCCGCGTATCTGGAGGGAAGTTACCCCGAACTGAAAGGTGCCGTATTAGTGATCCACACCAAAAACAACGGTGAAATTTCCGAAGCAGCATCGGGTAAGGCCAAGGAAGAGTTAGAAAGGTTGCGGCAACAATCCAATGAAATTGATGATGCGAGTAGTCCTTATAAGGCCATTGTGTCGGTGCTGATGCTAAAAGAAGGCTGGGATGTAAAGAATGTCACGACTATCGTTGGTTTACGTGCTTATACAGCCAAGAGCAACATTCTACCCGAACAGACGTTGGGGCGTGGTCTACGCAAGATGTATCCCGGTGGTATAGAAGAGTATGTCAGTGTGGTGGGTACCGATGCCTTTATGGACTTTGTTGAGTCGATACAAGCTGAGGGTGTCGAACTGGAGCGCAAGGCCATGGGTGAAGGTACCAAACCCAAAACACCGCTGGTGATCGAGATAGATAACAGTAATGAAAAGAAGGATATTAATTCGTTAGATATTGAAATTCCGGTGTTGACGCCACGTGTTTACCGAGAATACAAAAATCTCGATGATTTTGATGTAACAAAAATGGTGTTTCAACCAGTGATCTATCAACAGTTTAGTGAGGAAGAGCAGCGCGAAATTGTATTTAAGGATATCACTACGGGTGAGGTGACGCATACCACGATTCTGGATACTGCCGGGATAGCAGATTATCGTAGCGTTATTGGTTATTTTGCGCAGACCGTTATGAAAGAGCTGCGGTTGGTCAGTGGCTATGATGTGCTGTACGGGAAAATAAAAGCGTTTATCCAAACCGCACTTTTTAGCCAACCCATTGATCTGGAATCGCCTAATACGCTACGAAACTTGTCGGAACTGATCGCCACGAAAACTGTGATTGAGTCCTTCAAGAAGGCAATTAATGAACTGACTGTTCGGGATAAGGGTGATGCGAAAATTCGCGATACTATCAAGCTTCGGCAGACGCGCCCCTTTGTCGTGAAAGACCAAGGGTATTTGATGGCAAAAAAAAGTGTGTTCAACCGAGTTATTGGTGATAGCCACTTAGAATTGCTATTTGCGCGTTTCTTGGAAGATTGCGACGACATCATTTCATACGCAAAGAATTACTTGGCAGTACATTTCAAACTTGACTATGTAAATGCTGATGGCGATATATCAAACTACTATCCTGATTTTATCGTTAAGAAATCAGACAAAGAGATTTACATTGTAGAAACAAAAGGTCAAGAAGACCTGGATGTGCCGCTGAAGACCGAACGCCTAAAACAATGGTGTCATGATCTTAATAAGATGCAGAATGAAGTTAAATATGACTTTGTCTATGTAGATGAAGAAAACTTTAACAAATATAAGCTAAAATCTTTTACTGAACTAGAGAAGAACTTTACTGCTTACAAATAAATCTAGATGCACCAAGAACCGTAAAATTGTTTGGCTATGTCACCATTAAATAATGTCTATAGTGTTTTCATATGAATGAATAAGATAGGACCGTGATGAAAACTGAAGAATTCCAAATATTGGCGGCAGAGTCTTGAAAGATTGACGTCGCGCCAGAGAGGGCTATTGGTAGATTGTTTGCACAAGGTTGGGCACGTTCAGGCCGCCAGCACGTTAATTGAAAATCGTATACTGGCCACGTCATTGTGCCCCAAGTGGGGTCATAACTAAATTGCGCGCTGGGGATTGGCTTCTGGGTTGCAACGCTACCGCTGATCTGCCGACCGTGTCACCTTTAATACACTTACCGGGACATCACTGGCGCGTCTGCGCCACAAAAAAAGTGGCGGGAATGGCGCAACAAATGGCCTCAGGTCAAAGCGTGCGCACCAGCGCAAAAATCTGCGACATGCATCGCAACACGGCATGACGCGCTCGCCACATAGACGCGGCGGCAAAGCATCGAGGCGTTGTTTGTCCTCCGAGCAAATTCCTTATGAGTCGAATACAGGAAAAGTCAATCAACTTCTTTTTCTATTAGTTTATTCAACAAGGTAATAAGTTGTTGTGTTTCATGGGTGTCTAATTGCTTAAATGTTATTTCAGGATTATTGTCCTGTGATTGAATATTTTTATAAAGCTGGTCGAATAGTTTTTTTAACTTGTTCCTTTTAGATGTTGATGCTTTTTTTGTAATATCAGATTCGTTTTCTGACTTGACGTTATTTTCAACATCATGTGGTTTTGGTAACCCATCACTTGTTGTAATAACAATATTTGTTTCCGAATCTTCAGCATCTAAAATTGTGTCTTGATTATGCTTGTCTTTTAAGTATTCGCGCAATAGCTTGATTGAGTGTCTCGTAATGTCAATATCTTCGTCATCTAACCAGTTTTCTACTTCTTCTGGGTCTTTTTTATAAGCTTTTACTAATTCGTTGATGATGGTTACATCTTGTGCTGCGCCAGAAATAAATAATTCTGAAATTTTATCTGGCAGATCAAGTAATGTGACATGTTGAGAAATAAAAGCTTGCGATTTGCCGATTTTCTTAGCTATGTCAATTTTTCTGGTGCCCTGGGATAATTCTCGGCCGATATAATCTGCGATTTCTCTTGAGGTTAAATTATCTCGTTGAAGATTCTCGATAACTTGATCTGCCAATGTGTAATCGGTATCGACATAGGCAGGAATCGTTTTTTTGCCTGCTAATTTTGAAGCTCGAAAGCGTCTTGCGCCGTGGTTAATAACAAACCTGTCTTTCTTTTCCGGGTTTGGGCGTACAGATATTGGCGTCTTGATCCCACGTATGCGAATCGTATCTGCAAGTTCCTGTAAGGTTACCGAATTAAACTCAACTCTCGGTTGATAGGGGTCTTCGTCAATTTGGCTCAGTTTTAATTCTAATATAGCTGTTGATTTCAAGGGATTTTCTGGAAACTTAGGCAAAGCAGGAGATTTATCTGGTTTAGAATTCTTTTCTTGTTCTGTTAATTTTATATTCTTTCTGCTATTCACTTAAGCCTCTCCACTTGTTTGTGCTCTGTTACATTTTTCAGGCACAAAATCAGTCTTTTTGTTTGATATTTCAAGCCTTCCTTCAAATTTACAATAACTTGAGTTCGCATAGATAGCTTCTGGGATTGAGTTTTCTTACAAAGACTTCAGAATAGTTGCGGCAAACAAGTGAGGAAGAAAAGTCTGTGTAGCCATTGTTACTTCACTTGAGAGTCGTTTAATATCGATCATCCTGCCTCACATTTGATTGCTTACTTTCAGTCTATTGCATTTTTTCATATATCATAATATATCAAAGACTGTTTATGTCGAACATATTAGTGCGCGGAGAATTTAGCGGCTAAATTTAGATCATGTGATAATCAAACCATAAGGCGCATTTGACTTTGTATAACCAAATATTTCTGACAAATATATTGCGAGCATTGGATGAGCTCGGTATGACTAAAAAAGAATTAGCAGAAAAATCTGAGGTATCCATATCTTTTTTATCTGATCTTATCAATGCCAAAGCTAATCCTTCGTTAAAAATTATGGAAGCCATAGCCAATGCATTGGGAGCGCCGTTGCCAACCCTTCTGGAATCAACGGATTTGCCTGGAGAAGATTTCGATAATTTAATGGAGGGTCCGTCACAGATCAGCTTGCCTGAGAAATATTTACGTGTTTCTGCAATACTGACAGAGTATCAGGCATACCAGGTCAGGCGGTGGGACGGTATTAACAAAGTTCAGTTGCAAAAGATAAAGAAGAATTCAAAGAAGCTGAAAATAAAAAAATAGTTGTAATTTTATAGCGGTCGTTATATCGTATGCCAATTCGTGTTATATGGGTTGGATGGTGATGTTTGCGTCAGAAGAAAAGTGTGCTTCAGTTAATGACCGAGTCAGAAATAAACTAAGTCGGGATATGGGCCCTCTATTGATGGATGCCCTGAGTGATGCCAAAACTGTTGAGCTAATGGTTAATTCAGATGGCAGAATCTGGCAAGAAAGACTGGGTGAACCAATGGCATGTATCGGTGATCTACGGCCAGCCCAAGCAGAGGCGATTATAAAAACAGTCGCAGGGTATCACAGTAAAGAAGTCACCAGATTAAAGCCGATTATTGAAGGCGAGTTTCCACTTGATGGCTCTCGTTTCGCAGGCCAACTTCCACCCATTGTTACATCCCCAACCTTTGCTATCCGTAAAAAAGCAATAGCCATTTTCACCTTGGAGCAATATGTTGCTCAAGGGATTATGACGCAGATGCAATACAACAAGCTTAAATCTGCAATTGCGGATCACCGCAACATCCTTGTTGTGGGTGGCACAGGTTCTGGCAAAACAACCCTGGTCAATGCAATTATCAATGAAATGGTCACACATGACCCTTTGGAGCGCATTTTTATTATTGAAGATACGGGTGAGATTCAATGCGCTGCTGAGAATTTTGTGCAATATCACACGACACTTGATGTGTCGATGACCCAATTACTTAAAACCACCTTACGTATGCGTCCAGATCGGATTCTGGTAGGGGAAGTAAGGGGAGATGAAGCGTTGGATTTGCTGGATGCCTGGAACACGGGCCACGAAGGTGGTGCAGCCACTTTACATGCCAATGATGCGCTTTCTGGATTAACCCGATTAAAGTCATTGATCACCCGCAATAAATCAGCCCCAAGCGATATCGAGTCCCTCATCGGCGAAGTTGTGCATTTGGTTGTGCATGTGTCTCGCACACCACATGGTCGTCGTATCCAGGAAATCATTGAAGTTCAAGGTTACAAGAGAGGGTGTTATCAAACCAAGAAACTATAAATAAGAGGTCTTAAATGAATCATCCGCTTAAAAATACAAAATCTCCAATTATTAAAATTTCTCTATTAACCTTTTTCTTGTTTCTCTTGATGCTACCAGAGATTGTACTGGCCTCGGTTGGTGGTGGCGGTGGTCTGCCGTATGAAACTTGGCTGGTCAGTTTAAGAAATTCGGTGACTGGGCCAGTTGCATTTACGTTATCTATTATTGGTATTGTCGTCGCCGGTGGCATTTTGATTTTTGGTGGTGAACTCAATGCGTTCTTCAGGACATTGATCTTTATTGTGTTAGTTATGGCGCTATTGATTGGCGCACAGAACATCATGACAAACCTATTTTCTGGCGCGGTTGTTACACCACCCATTCAAGAATTATTATCCATAGAATCAGATCTGATTATTACCTCAAACGAGGGGAAGGATTAGATATGACCCTACGAACAATACCGATTCGACAATCGGGCAACCGTCCTAATCTTTTTATGGGCGGAGATAGAGAGCTGGTGATGTTTTCCGGTTTACTGGCCTTTACCTTGATTTTTAGTGCGTTTGAATTTAAAGCCACGCTCTTTGGCATAGTTCTGTGGGCTTTTGCTTTGTATGCATTGCGCCTGATGGCGAAAAATGACCCGCTATTACGCCCTGTGTATCTGCGCCATCGTAAATACAATACTTATTATCCAGCACGTAGCACACCTTTCTACATCAATACTAAAACTCAGGAAGCACAATACTAATGATTGAAGGGATAACCATCTTTATTTCAGGCAGCGGTGCAGTGTTGTTATTCATTCTATTTGCGCGGATACGCGCAGTCGAGGGTGAATATCATCTAAAGAAGCACCGTTCGAAAGATGCGGGTTTTGCTGATCTGCTTATTTATGCTTCTGTAGTCGATGATGGTGTAATTGTGGGCAAGAACGGTGCATTGATGGCTGCCTGGATTTATCAAGGTGATGATACGGCAAGCAGCACAGACGCAGAACGAGAACTTGTTTCTCAACGGATCAACCATGCTTTATCGCGCCTTGGCTCCGGTTGGATGATACATGTTGATGCTGTGCGCAAACCCGCTCAAGGTTATTCAGACAGGGCATTGTCGCATTTCCCTGATGCAGTCTCAACCGCTATTGATGAAGAGCGCCGCAGCCTTTTTGAGCGCATTGGTACTTTGTATGAGAGTCACTTTGTTCTGACAGCAACCTACTTGCCGCCAACACTGGCAGAACGTCAATTTGTTGAACTCATGTTTGATGATGAAGAAAACTCACCGGATCAAAAGACGAGAACCAACGGCTTAATTGATTATTTCCAGCGTGAATGCTTGAACATGGAATCACGTTTGTCTGGTGTCATTAAATTATCTCGGTTATGTGCAAACAAAGTAATCAATGAAGATAATTCATCGGTTACCCATGATGAGTTTTTGCAGTGGTTACAATGTTGCATTACAGGTCTTGATCATCCGATGGTTTTACCCCAAAACCCCATGTATTTAGACGCCCTACTGGGTGGGCAGGAATTTTGGGGCGGGGTAGTGCCTAAAATTGGGCGCAATTACGTACAAGTGGTGTCCATTGAGGGTTTTCCTCTCGAATCATCACCCGGATTGCTTAACACGCTGACTGAATTGTCTTGTGTTTATCGTTGGTCCTCGCGTTTTATCTTTATGGATACGCACGAAGCAACTGCACACCTGGAAAAATTCCGCAGCAAATGGAAACAGAAGGTACGGGGATTCTTCGATCAAGTATTCAATACCGGCAATACTTCAATCAATGAAGATGCTTTAACCATGGTGAATGACGCACAATCCGCCATTGCTGAAACGAATAGTGGCCTCGTTTCACAAGGCTACTATACCAGCGTGATTGTGTTGATGAGCAAGCGCAGAGAGGAACTGGAAGCATCCGCATTGCAAGTTGCCAAAGCGATTAATCATTTGGGGTTTACTGCGCGTGTTGAGACAATCAACACGATAGATGCTTATCTGGGCAGCTTGCCTGGGCATGGTGTTGAGAATGTACGCCGCCCACTGATGAACACGATGAATCTATCGGACTTGTTACCTATGAATACTATTTGGACAGGTCTGAATAGTATGCCTTGCCCGATGTATGCGCCCAATTCGCCACCGCTTATGCACTGTATTACTCAAGGTGCTACACCTTTTCGTCTAAATCTGCATGTTAGAGATCTTGGGCATACCTTCATGTTTGGCCCAACAGGTGCAGGCAAGTCAACCCACCTTGCGCTAATTGCCGCTCAACTTCGTCGCTATGAGGGCATGTCGATATATGCCTTTGATAAGGGCATGTCAATGTATCCGTTGACTAAAGCGGTGCACGGTCAACATTTTACAGTGGCCGCAGACGATGATGCATTGGCCTTTTGCCCATTACAATTTCTTGAAACAAAAGGTGATCGTGCCTGGGCGCTGGAATGGATCTGTACCATTATCGAACTCAATAACATTGTGAGTACACCCCAACAACGCAATGAATTGAGTTCCGCACTGACCAGTATGCATCAAAGTGGCGCAAGAACTTTATCTGAATTTTCAGTAACGATTCAAGATGAAAGAATACGTGAAGTGATGCTGCAATATACCGTCGATGGCATGATGGGGCATTTGCTGGATGCCGAAGAAGATGGACTCAAACTGTCTGATTTCACCACCTTCGAGATTGAAGAATTAATGAATCTCGGTGAGAAATATGCTCTGCCAACCTTGCTCTACCTGTTTCGTCGTATTGAGCGTAGTTTACATGGCCAACCGGCTGCAATCATACTGGATGAGGCTTGGCTCATGTTAGGTCATAAGGTGTTCCGAGAAAAAATCCGCGAGTGGTTGAAGGTCATGCGCAAAGCCAATTGTTTAGTCCTTATGGCCACACAAAGCTTATCTGATGCTGCAAATAGTGGGATTCTTGATGTCATCGTTGAATCCACCGCCACAAAGATATTCTTACCCAACGTATTTGCCCGCGATGAAGAGGCATCAGCACTTTATCGTCGCATGGGACTGAATACCCGGCAGATTGAAATTCTCGCTAGTGCAGAACCCAAACGTCAATATTATTATGTTTCTGAGAATGGCCGACGACTTTATGACTTGGCATTAGGCCCGATTGCCCTTGCGTTCGTTGGCGCATCAGATAAAGAATCGATTGCAAGTAAATGGCTGTTTTGCTTGCACTATTATACCAAAATATTACGAAATATTCCATGCAATTATATGGTTATTGTTTCTGAGCGGACTCTAATTACTAGCAGATACCAGATGACGGCCAAGGTTGAATAGATTGCTCACAGCGGCATGTATACCCAAGAATCGTTGGGCCTGTTCCATTGATTTGAACCGACGCATACTCCGTTCTCTAACTCGAGTTGGCTGGTGTGAAAGTTCGGCACGATTGTTGGCGTATTGAGAAGTATCGTGAATTGTGTCGGGAACAACTTCTCGGTGGGCAACGCCGTAGTTTCTCAATTTATCTGTCACTAACTTCCTGGGTACAGTTCGACATTTCTAGAGGAATTTTTTGAAGAAACGCTTGGCAGCTTTGCCATCTCGGCGTGCCTACAGCAAAATATCGACTACTTCACCATCTTGGTCTACCGCTCGCCACAAATATCGTTGCTTGCCTTGAATGCTGACGAATACCTCGTCAAGGAAAAACGTATCCCCATATCCATGGTGCTGTCGCCTTAGCTTCTTCGCATATTTTGGACCAAATTTAATGCGCCATAGACGTATTGATTCATGAGTTACGACACCCCCTTTTTCAGCCAACAGATCTTCTATGTCTCGATGACTTAAGTTAAATCGATGATAAAGCCATACTGCATGTTGTATGATTTCGGATGGAAATCGATGGCGTTTGTATAGGGTCGCTGAATTATTCATACTGCTATTATCGCGCAGATACAGTTAACTTGGCAGTACCGCGCAGGCTTAGCTCCACATGCCAGGCAAGCCAGTATTGCTTTCGGCGTGCACCTCAGAAAACGCATTAAGTCCTGCTCCTAGAGGGACTTCGTGAATTGCGCCAATGTAATGGAAAATAGAACCGAACACCGCGAGATTCAGGTTATGCCCGGCCTCGTGATCCATATGCCATGGCCCCGGTCCGCCTGGTATCCAAGCGAAGTTGCCCATGTTGAAAGCCAGTGAACTCGCAGGCATGGCTGCCCCAATCCAACCACCTTTTGTTGCGAGCATGCCCGTTGACCAGTCCATACGCATCCCGGTAATCCGAAACGCGTTGATACCACCGCCCCAAAGTTGCGGGATAGACCAAAAGACCAAGTGGCCCAAGCCATTCAAAATCCACATTATTGCGCCGGGTACCGTAACCAACCAAGACATCGGCATCAGCCAATTCGACCACCCCATAATGCCTTGATATACTTCGCTTGAGGCAATGCTGTCAAACGAACCAAGGAACCCCAGTGCGCCTATTACCACGCCAAGAGCGCCCGCGCCCATCATGGTCAGGAAGGCAGCATTCAGACCCGCATTCATGCCGATCAGAAAGCCACGAAAGAACTCCCCAAGTGCGGTGCCCTGATTGTTGTGCGCGACCACGTAGCTGACCGTAGCCAGCCCGATCAAACCGGCAACAGCAAGGATTCCAAAGCCGATCCCGGTGGCAAAGGCCGCAACGATGGCAACCGCAACGATGACTCCCACGACCACCCCGACAATTGCGCCGAAAACGCTCCAAAATGAAAGGCCGTCTGGGTCTGACTGATCACCAGGGCAATTACCAGTGTAAGTATAAAGCCGTAGCATGACCTGCGCGTCACCGGCTCGATCCGGTGAGTGAAGGTAGAGTGGGTCCGGCGTCAAAAAGCGCCCGGCACCTGGCGAGAACCAACGGTAGCCCATATAAACCAGCCCGGTCACTTCGTCGTAATCGTGCAGCGCGAAGATGCGCTGCGGTGGATTGCCTGAGCGCCGCCGTTCCGTTCCGAAGGGAGCATAGGCAATTTCAGCAATCACGGTTCCGATTTCATCAGTAAAGCGCGTAGCACTGCCGACATGGTCCAGGTGGAACCACCGCCGAGCGCCCTGACGATCCATCGCCACACGCCGCCCATCAAGCAGCGTGTAACGCGTGACTTGGCCTTTTGTGATCTCAACCATGCGACCAAGATAAATTGTTGAAGTGCTGATGTTGCCCTGCGTCACGGTCCGTCGGATGCGATTTCCACGATAGTCATAGTCGTAGTTGACAACTACTCCACTGGCAAGTGTGACTTCTTCAAGCTGATTCTTCCAGTTGTAGCGATAGGACTGATCCGGGAGCCCTTCGAGGTTGCCGTTGGCGTCATGCATGACAGCCACCGCCGCTTCGCCAGGACGGGTGACGTCGGTCAACCTGTCAGGCCGCGTACCATCGCCATAGCCAAGCGACCAGCCGCTGCCACCAATGTCTGCTAGGTTGAAACCATTTGCATGCGTGTAAGCAAGCGTTTCGGTAGCACCGTTACTGGTGATTTCGGCCTTGGTCATCTGATTGAGCGAGTCGTGTTCATAGTCGATGCTTTCGCCATCTGGGCCACTATCGACGCGTCCAATTAGCCGCATCAGCGCGTCGTAGCTATAGGCGACATCCTCAATGAGCGCACCACCTGGACCGGTAGTTTGCTGACTTTGCAAATGTCCGACACCTGGCTCATAGACATAAGTGGAGACCACACCATTGGCATAACGTACTTCGGTGGGCAGGTTGCGCGCATCATAGGTGATCTGATCAATCACGCCGTCAATACTTGTTACCATTCCATTGGCGCTGTACGTGCGCGTCAACACCGTTCCGTCTGGGTAGGTCATGGAAATTTGCCGCCCCATATCGTTCAGCGCATAGCTAAATTCGAAATCTTGCCCATCCACTGTGATCTGGTGACCAATCAAAAATCCGCGGTCTGAGTAAGTAAATTCCTGCGTTCCTGCGGCGTAATTGGCGCGTGTCAGTCGACCGTCTGCGTTGGCATTGTCATCGCCATAGGTAAAGCTTTCCACTTCCGCGCCATTCAGAAGAACTCGCGTAACTCGTCCCTCAGGGTCTCGTTCTGCGACCACATCGTTAGCGCGCGCATCACGTGTGCGCACCGTGTCGTTGTGGCTATCAAACCACTGATCTCGCCGACCGGCATCGCGGTGGTCTATCATCAAGCGGTTACCACGTCGGTCATAGTCGTAGGTGGCAATTGTGCCCGCATCATCGGACTGCTCCAGAAGCTCGCCGAAGTCACCAGTAAGAAAACGCACTCGTACCGCGCCATTCGGACCTTGATCTTCGATAAGTGTGCGGAAGTTCCAAACGTCGACCTCCTCGACCCGCGGGGTGTCAAACTCCGCATGATTGGGGTCTTCGTCATTCGCTGACCAGGTTGTAATGGTGAATGGGGTGTATTGCGCTCGGCTGGTCCCACCGTTGTAGTTAAGGGAAGCAATAGGACGACCCATCGCATCAAAACGGGTGCGGCGTGCTGGCTGGCCAGCCGTTACCGGAACAGAAAAATCGAGAGTGGTGGCCAGTGTGGGTTCGTATTCCTCCTTGGTATTACCAAAGGGATTATGTACTGACCAACCGCTTACCACCACGTCGCCGGGCGCACGTTCAGCTCGTTTTTGCAGCTCTTTGCCCTTACCATCGTGATACGTGCGCGTTTGCGTGCGCAAGGTAGCATCAATGCGGTAGCTTGTGGCCATCGAAGCGGGCACGGCAAGATCGTCGTATTCGATGATTCTTGTTGCGGTTTGCGAGGTGTCGTCAGCAAACATGAAGTGCCTCAATCGCCCGAATGCGTCGTAGGCCATTCGCACCACCCCACCGGCAGCAGAGGTCAATTGCGTGGGCTTACCGTGAACTGGATCCGGCGCGCGTTGCGTCGCTTTACCATTCACTTTCTCGGCTACCAAATGCAACTGATCGGCATCATAAGTTTTGACCGTCGTACGTCCGGCGCCAGTGGTTTCAGTCAGGACGTTGCCATTCGGCGCATAGGTTTTCTGCCTGTCTAATGCAAACACTGCGGGTGTGCCGTCGGCGTCTGGCAGATCGACATAGCCCAGTGCTGCCTTGTCCATGCCTGCGTAGTGCGTGTCGAATGCTGAGTCGTCAAGTGCAAGATGCTCTTCGCGAGTGCAAAGCCCCTTGCTGAGTTGCCCCAGTGGTTCACCGTCGTAGAGTTTGCGCTGTTCAAGGATGATGGCCCCACCGCTATTGCGTTTTACCGTCTGAGCCATCTGAAAGATGGATTGGTCCGCATTAGTGGCGTATTTAATTTCGGTTTCGACCCGCCGTTCAGGCATTGGATTGCCGTCACGGGTGCCACTGCCTCGGGTTGTCTCGCGCGTAACATTGCCGAATGCATCATAGTCATACGACCTTTCTTCGACCCGACTGTCAGCACTGCGTTCAGAGTAGATGCGGCGTGAAGATTGCACCGCTACGAACACGCGGCTTGTTCCGTCGGCAAGAGTTTCGAGAACGTCAACAGAGTAATCAGTCTCTTCGCTGGACATGCTCTGGGCCTCCTCAACGGTGCCGTCCAGTTGGAACACTTTGACCTCTGCCAGCAGTCGGTCAAGATGAGCGCGCACTCGCGGAGCACCGGGCTCGGCCGCTTGATTCATCA
Organism: Nitrosomonas sp.; assembly: GCA_021774075.1. Taxonomy (GTDB): domain Bacteria; phylum Pseudomonadota; class Gammaproteobacteria; order Burkholderiales; family Nitrosomonadaceae; genus Nitrosomonas. The sequence continues at coordinate 16,140 of JAJFJK010000104.1, forward strand.
AAAAGCGATGTTGGGTTAAGGTGTCAGGCCGCGAATCGTCGCCACGTTCTAGCTTATCCACGTTTGCAAAACCCTGAAAACGCCGAAACAACGGGTCGAAATGCCCATCATGATATCGATATTCCGCCCGACTGGTCCGTCCGCGCACTGCGTCACGCTCTTCGGTGGCAGCAACGACCCAGACTGGAAATGGCATTGAGGTCTTCCAAAGTCGCCCCTCGTCCCGGTCGCGCAAAGCCATTTCAGTCATCGAAGCATAGGATATTTCCGTTTCCAGACCCATGCCATTGTCAATTGTGTGCAAGGTGTAAGGTCGCAGCGCCTGCGCAAAGTGAAAATGCACATGCGCAATACCGGTGCCACGCCGCGTCGTGTAGACTAATCCAAAGCGGCCTGTGCCATCAAAATCGGCAGGCCGCACCGAACCTCGGACTGGGCGCGGTATGACAGAATGACTTACCGGCGGCGCAAAGCCTTGACCAAACTGGTTCATGTGAATTTCGATACCGCTCGGCCCCACCCTCACAAGGTCAGCGCAGCCGTCGCCATCAACGTCTATCAGCAGCACCTCCTCAGGTACGCGGTGTATGCCAGACAGCCGTGGGCTGGCCTGCATAGTTTTAGCCTGCCCGTATCGCCCTTGGCCGAGTGCCGGCCAAAAGCTTATCTCGCCGCTTCGAACTCGCACTAAATCCGGCAGGCCGTCGCCTGTCATGTCCGCAAGAAAGGTCAGTGGGTCGGCAAGAGTCACGGCATCGGGTGCCGCTGAGATCGAAGGTTCCACCCAACCAGACCGACCCGCATTACGGTAGGTCACCAGCCCTCGGCCCTCGGAGTAAACCGCGTCGACGACGCCATCACCATCCACGTCAGCTAAGCGTAATCGGTTGGAGGAAAACGGCGGGTTCACCCGTTCTTGGCGAGGGCGCGGGACAAATTGGCCAAAGCCTTCACTGCCCGCATTTTCGTAAAATCCGTTGAGGGCATTACTGCCCACGCCAACCATCATGTCGGCCCGCCCGCTGCCATCCATGTCGAGAAATTGCACACCTTCGGCTCCGAAAGACCTGACAAAAGGGGTCTTGTCGAGCGGTCTGGGAGCTGCCCAGCCGCCACGCCCATCGTTACCCCAATAGGTCAGTCGACCGTTTACGTTGGCCACCACGCCAGGCAGCGGCAGATCATCTAGGGTTACGAGTGCCACCTCTGAGTCGTCCAGCGACGGTGGCACAGAGCCTGCCGCGCCTTCGATCAAACTTACGCCAATCGCAGAGGCATCAAACCCAGAGTAATTTAGCCGAATCGGATTTTTTACGACGTCCGGCTGACCTGCTCGATGAGCCGAAAGCTGTGCTGATTCGAGTAACGATTGCCCTGAGCCTTCGGCCTGCGCGTAGCTGATGGCTAGACGACGGAAAACTTCGCCCGTCGCTGTCAGTTCAACCGTTATTTCAGTACAACGTTTGGTCAGGCGACGCAGAAAGCCTGCTCTGCCATTGGTGACTTCATCGGGTCGATCCTGATAATGAAAACGCACCGTATACGTGGCATAGGTGATCGCATCCAAGTAGGCCCATCCGTCCAGCTTTTCATAGCTGTAGAGAAGTGTGTTGCCGTTGACGTCTTCGACTCGCTCCAGCAACCAGGTAACAGGCCGGTCTGGATGCGCTGGATCGAATACCCGCGCGGTGGGGCTTGCACCAAAAATCTCGCGACGCCCGTCCTTTTCAAGAATGCTCCAGCCTTCACCGGTTCTTTGGTAACGCGAGAAAGCGGATTCTCGTACCGCTGCAAAGCTGCCGTCCGCCCGCATGCGCAATTCGGTCGATCCGTCGAGAAACACTTCGCGTGGGTTTTCACTCGGCGTTCCAAGGTCAAGTCGCCGACTGATCTCGCGCATTTTAAGGTGCCAGCCAGCCCCAAAGGCACCATTACCTTGCCCGTGAACGTATTCCAAAGAGACACGCGGCTTTTGCCCTGCTATGCCTTCAGGCAGATCAAAGGGAATTGAAAATGTTCCCTGACCACTATTAAGGTCGAGCGAGAAGCTTTCGCCCATTCCCGCTGTAAAGCCGGTCCCAGATGGAGGAGCAACGGCGGTCGGAGCAGCGCCATTCTTATTCATAATGTACCCCCTCAGCTGCGGTAATCGAAGTCGTACTCGAAGACCATCTGAAGGTCGTCGATCGCCGATAAGTTGACATCTGGGTTTTGCGCCGGATCAACATTGAATTCGAGCGTTTCAAACAACGATCTATTCAGAGGCGCCGGAAAGTCTGCGTTACTTGCGCGTCCATCTGCATCCAGTGTAAAGGTATGGGTCTGTCCCAGGTCTTTGAACGTTACGCTAAGATTAAGTCCTGCTGCTGCAGCACCCAACACCTGCAAACGATAAGCGGTCAGGTTTTGGTTTACTTGGTTGGCCGGGAACAAATCTGGCGTAACAGCAAACGAGCACCCACCATTGGCGCGCAGGAAGAACAGTTCGTCTGGCGCGTATAGCTGCAGCGATATCCCGCTGGAAGCCGCACCATTGTTCGGCAGCGCTGCGACGACTGCCACCTCAACACCTGCATCGAAAAAACCGTCGTAGGCGATGACCAATTGGATATCGAGAATCTGCCGTAAATCGAACTGATTTGTCGACAAAGGTAGATCTAGCCGCCACATCGTTGCAATACCATTGTTCTCAAACAACCTAAGGTCTTTAGAGTCGTGCTGGAATACGATGGCATCCTGTCGTACGTCGTACTCTGATAGAGGCATGACGTCGGCCGGATAAATCTGGTTCTCGATTGTGGCGTTCTTGTGCCTGACTTTGGACAGTCCGATATTACGTAGGGTGCCGTGCAGCCCTTCTGTACCGTTCAGACCAATAACCCGAACCTCTACTTGTTTAACCTTTTGCAGGTAGAAACCTGGGTAACGCCGTTCAAAATGTTCAAGCGTTGTTTCAAACATGGCCGACCCGCTGGACAGAAGTTGTTCAAAAGCAACTGGAAAGTTGTCGGCCATCGATAAGCTTTGCCGCATTGGCGCGCGTTTGGACCGCGTGCGGATCATATCAAGGGTGAAATAATCAATGTCCAGCAGCAGCGCATCAGAGCCAAGCAGACCATTAATTTTGTCCAGTCCGTACTCGAACTTAATCTTTCTCAGGTCGCGACCTGTTTCGGCCTCATAGGCTTTTTCCATTAGAGTCGCAATTTCTATGGCCCCGTCCAGATAACGACCTGCAATGCGCCGCGCTTCACGCGCCATGTCGTACCACATGGATGAGGTGAACTCCTTGGAACTAAGGAACTCCAAATTTTCCTGTGCATGGGTCTTTTGCAACTGTGCAATGACGATACGTTGTTCGGCCACATCGACGCGTGCCTCGGCCTGGTCGATCTGCTCATCCGCTAGGTCTTTGTAAGCGTCTGCGGCAGCGATCTCGCGATTTAGCCTGTTTTCTTCCAGGTCGTTAGTGATCCGTGCGCGCTGCTTTGCCAGGTCATAGAGAACAAGGCTCCGTCGTTTGCCGTCAGAGCTGTAGTATGTATGTCCATTAACGGTTTGTTTTACCTCATCATCCTCGTCAACAGCCGCCGCCTGAGACCAAGCCTGGATAGCCGCCAACTCCAGAAGCTCGCCAGCAACCGCATCAAAGTCAGCCGCCGTCGCCTGTGCATTAGCCAATTGTTGTAGCGCTGCGTCACGGTTGGTCTGCGCGACGTCGACGCCAGACTCTGCTTCATCAAGACCTCGTTGTTCCAGCTCGACTGAGGCGTCTGCCAATTCAGCTTGCTGTTGCATCTGCTGCACTCGTAACTCTTCGTTCTCCCCGCTTGTCTGAAACTGAATATACATTTGTTCCACTTGTGCTGAATGTTGCGCAAAATAACGCGCAACGTTCTGCAGATATTCGAAACTGAATGGCGGCACGTATACGCCTAGCCCAATGTAGTTGAGCTTTGCGTCAATCTTACGGATTTGCATGCGCGCTCGCGCCAGTGCGAGCGCCAGGCGGGGATTGTCTGTGTTGGGAACCTTTGCAATAAACAGGTTCTGGATGATTGCGCTTGCCCGCGCCCGGAGCTTAGTGAACCGTTGGTGACTATAGAGAGGCGAACTGTCGTTCACCTCATCGCCAACTAGAATCACTTGTTCGTATTTTTTGCGTGCTGCACCGAAACGGGACACGTCATTTCGAGCCTGCCGATAAAGCTGATCGCCCCAATCAACATAGAGATCAGCCAGACGCACCCACAGAGTGACCACCTCTACCACCTCATTCAGATAAGGATAATCTAGACACTGCAGGTAGTCCCGCTCTGCGGCGCCATAGCTGCCCAGTGCGGCGTGGCAGTCACCCATGGCGACCGGGATCACCCATTGGGAGACATGCGTAAGGTACGCGATTGTATGTGTCGGGCTGTAAACCCAGCCAGTCAGAAGTTGTAAATCCGACGTCTTTCGCAAAAGTTCAAAATGCGACTTCAGATTTTCAGCGGCATTGTCGTTAAGCGCAACCTTCTGTGCTTTGCCTTTCGAGTCCAGAACCGAGAAGGTGCGCGCTGTCTGACGTGCCGCAAACACCGTCGACGCAAGCAATGGTAGCGGTACGGTAGCGGCCTCTTCGATATTGGCAGCGACCTCGATACGTGCGAACACCGTTGCAGCAGCCGGTGCGCTTGCCGATTCGCTCAGCGTCAGTGCTCTGCTCGGCGTGATATTGCTTATTGAATTATTGAGGCGCAACAGGCCTGGGCGCTCTGTAATTCCCGCGATGGGAGTTACAGAACGTCCAGAGGAAACTCGCACCACTGCGTTTCCAAGTTCTCGCAACTCATTGAGTGCCTTTTTGGCTGCTGCGGATTGGTCATTGCGTGCCAGCATACCCACCAAAGCCGACATAATCTCAATCCGAGCATCGTTTGCCCCAGCCTCTGTCAAATCCTTGTTTGCCTTTTGCAGTGTTTCGATTGCCGCAGATCGATTGCCCTGTTGTTCCTGGACAGCTGCTATGTCATGGCGAATGGCGGCTTTGACTTTCGGGTCCGAGGCGATTTTGAGTGCGCCGTTCAATAATTTTTCGGCTTTGAGGTTGTCTCCTATGTTGACCTTGACGACGGCCTGATCCAGAAGCGCGCCTATCCGCTTATCGCCGGCATCAAGCCCGATACCTTCGGCTAGCTTAAAGGATTTGGCGATGGAGTCAGGTAACTTAATGTCAGAGGCACTTAAGGTGTCAGGGAGTTCTGTGCGCGCCAAAGGTTCGGCTTGCATTATTGCGGCTGACTTTGCGATCAAAGCGTCTGACATTTCAGCTACCACTACGCTGCTCCAATCAAAAGCAAACGAACCCACATACCCGATCTCCGGCCGCAGCACGCGTGCGATCAGTGCCCTAAGGTCTTCGTACTGCGCCAGCGCTGTGGCGAACTTACCGGCCATCAAAAGTCGGTTTGCGCGGGCAAGGCGATGTTGCACGTCATATTCAAACCGAGTGTCGGGAGTATCTACTTCGTAACTGGGGCTGGGGTCGGTGAATTTGAAATTAATGATTGGAGAATAGCGATTCTCAAGAAAATAGGACGGTTCCATCAGTGCCTCCATGTGTGCTAAACAGCGTTATAGATTTGCCATTAAACAGCATCAAATATGACCAGGTAAAATACTAGGCTACCAACAAGTGAGTAGCGGCGATGTGAGAAAGCTCACAAATAGGGTTAAAAAGGTGTTCTGTGCGAATTACTATTTTTAAGCTGCAACTGGCAAATTTAACAGTCCACGACAGTAAGATTTCCAACGGATATTTTTCATGGGCACCACTTCATTTGGAATATCATCGTTTGCCGATTTTTGATTGGGTGTTTTATTATTCAATGATGAATGCGCTCTCGCTTCGTTATAGTATTTTTGATATTGACTAAGTTTTTTAGCTAAATCTTTGGCATTCCAAAACAATAAGTGATCCAAGAACTCTTGTCGACAAAGTCCGATGCTACGTTCTACAAATGGATGGGATGTAGGTACACCAGGGATCGTTTTGATTTCATCGATTCCCAATAACCTTAGGTTTGCTTGCCAACGATGAAATTCAAATAACGGATCGTTACCCGAACTCAAATATCTGGGCAATGTTTTTCTGGAGATTATCTTGTTAAACATGCAACAAACCGCAATCCCATCGGGATTACCGGCGTGCACAGAAAAACCGATGATTCTTCGACTATAAATATCGATCATGAGCATTACCCAATGTGACTTTAACATTACGGATTCACAACGAAATAGATCTACCGACCACAAACTGTCTTTCGCATGACCCATAAATGTTAGCCAGGATGGGCTGCCGTTATCTGATAACTTTTTATAGTTTTTGCGCAGAATTCGAGCCACAGCGAATCAACTAATATCGATGCCAAATTCCTTGTATATCTGCATTGCAATGCGGCCATATCCAAAGCGTGGGTTTCGCTGCTTCAATTCAACGACAAGTTCAATCAAGTCTTGTTCAGGTCCTTTACGTCCGGGTTTTGTTAGTGTTTGGCGAGAATATAGGCATTGATATTTTCTTTTAACCAGTGCCTGATAAAACTATCAAGATTGTGGCGGGATTCAATGAAATCGCTATT
>JAJFJK010000105.1 GCA_021774075.1 Nitrosomonas sp.
CATGTGCCTATATTGTCTAGAGCGATTGCACATATTGATTTGAAGCGGCTGGATCGGAAATTGGTAGAAAAGATTGCAGCGAACCCGCCTTATTCATCTCAGCGTAGTTATGGAGCGAGCGCGTTGGAATGGTGCTACACGGCAGCTGGTTATTTTGACCTGTATTTACATGGCGGGCAGAAACCTTGGGATTATGCTGCAGGTTGCTTAATTCTGGAAGAAGCGGGTGGGCATATGTGTGGATTAGATCAGGATGATTATTGGGCAGGGTGGCCATGGCAGCGTTCGGTTATTGCTTCCCTTGATCAAGCTTTGTTTATTCAATGGCGGGATTGGGTGCGCACACATTTATAAAACGGTACGAAAAACCTAATGAGATGTTTTAGGTTGGTGGTGCACTTACAGGTTGAATGTGGGCTGAGGAATCCAATGGGAAAAGGTACCAAGTCTAATATTCCAGCTGCAACTATGCGGGTCTATATTTGAAATAACGCGGGATATGATGACGAAAACAGCTACGCCTCTTTTTTGCTGCTGTGATTAATTCTTTTCCGTAGGACCTATTTTTTCTTCAAGGGTCTTGATCAGGTGTTGAAATTGAAAATTGTTGATGCAGTGATCCAGTTTAACTTTCGTTTCTGATTCAGTGGCAGGGAGTGTCTTTGTTAGCGACAGCATCGTTTCAATATCACCCATGTAGGCATTTCTGAGAAATTGCATAAGCCATGCATCATGTAACCCCTGTAAATCCTCAATACCCAGTTTTGGTAAAGAATTCTGGCTGGGTGATTCATCTTTTCCTTCATAGATATAATGCAAGCCGAGTTGCTCGCCCATTGTTTTAAAGATGAGCGCTTCGTTATAAGGTTTGTGTAGTACAGCGTCGCAGCCCGCAGCCAGGATTTGTTTTTCCTGTTCCTTAAAGGCATTGGCAGTCAGTGCAAGTATCTTGGTTTGCTCTCCATTTGGTAATGTACGGATACAGCGGGTTGCTTCGTAGCCATCCATCACCGGCATGCGCATGTCCATCCAGATGAGCTGGGGATGCCAGTCCTGAAACTGGTGGATGGCCTCTTCGCCGTTTGCTGCATAACGTATATTAAAACCCACTGATGCTAACATCTGGCCCAGCAGCAGACGATTATTGGCCTCATCCTCGACGATGAGGATGCGCCACTCGGGTTCGTCCGTGGCCAAGCCAACTATCCGTTGCCTGGTTTTTTCAAGAGGTTGTACCACTTCGCTGGCATCGGCCACCTTAGCAGGAATTTCAAAGTGAAATACCGAGCCTTTGTTTGGCATACTCTCCACGGAGATAGTGCCGCCCATTAGCTGAATGAACTGGCTAGAGATGGCCAGACCCAGCCCGGTGCCCTGTTGATTGGCTAGTAAGTGGCCAGTCTGTGTGAAGGGCTTAAAAATATCCTCTATTTTTTCAGCTGGGATGCCGACGCCAGTGTCTTCAACCTCAATGCGTAACTGCCAGTTGCCATCGAATAAATTATTTGCATTGGCCCGCAATATCACCTTGCCAGCCTCCGTAAACTTAACGGCATTGCCTAGCAGGTTAATTAACACCTGTCGGAGTTTACCTGCATCGATTGAGACATACCGAGGCAGGCCGTGCCGCAGTTGCAAATTAAACCCCAGTTTTTTGTCATTGGTTCGCAGTCTGAACATGTCGCCGAGGTCTTGCAGTAACAGATGCAGGTCTATCGACTCCAGTTCCAGTTCGGTGCGGCCGGCCTCAATCTTGGACATATCCAATACGTCGTTGATTAATGCCAACAAGTGTTCGCCGCTACGTTTGATAATTTTGAGGTTTTCACTTTGTTTTTGACTGACTTGAGGATCACGGGCCATGAGTTCAGAGAAGCCGAGGACGGCATTCAGGGGTGTGCGCAATTCATGAGACATATTGGCGAGGAAGATGCTTTTGGTCCGATTGGCGCCTTCTGCAAGCACTTTCGCATTGTACATTTCTGCTTCTGTTTTTTTAAGCTTGGTGATATCGTTAATGGAGACTAGTACCTTGGATAGGGTTTTCTCATATCCAGGTGCCGTGGAGAGTTTAAGGCTGATATGAATTTCGTCACCCGCCAAGGTTTGGTTTGTGCTTTCGATTTCGAAGGTCGTCTCGCCTTCGGCAATTGCAATTATTTCTTCGCGGAAGGCTTTATGAGAAGACTCTGTAAAGACTTGGTTCAGGTTCCCCAGAAATTGGGATTTGTTATCAACCCGATACAAGTCAATGGTGGCGCGATTGATATCGACTATTTTTATCAATGCAGCCGCTTTGATGACAGCATCCGGGTGAGTTTCGAAGTATGACCTGAAATCGGAAATACCTTCTGCTCTTAATTGGTCGACATAGATCTTAAAAGCGGAAAAATCCTCTTCCCAAAGGGAAATGGGAGAATCTTCAAAGATGCGGCGATATCTCTCTTCACTTTCCTGCAGTGCCTGATTGGCCGATTCAATTTCATTGGTGCGTGCTTTTACCAGTTCTTCCAGATGTGTTCGATGATTATTCAGTTCTTCTTCCGCCAATTTGCGATTTGTAATATCTAAGAGAGTCACTACTGAGCCGACAATTTTATCTTCACGTACAATCGGATAAGACCAGTACTCGGCGGCAAAGCTGCTGCCATCCGCCCGCCAAAATATCTCATCATCCACATGCGTGCCCTTACCTCGTTGAAAGGCTTCATAAATTTGGCAGTCCTTTTTCGGGTATGGCGTGCCATCACTTCGAGTATGATGAGTGATGACGTGCATATTTTTCCCCAGCAACTGGTCTGGACGTTCAAAGCCTAACAGCCGTAAACAGGCGAAATTACAAAATGTGCAGTTACCCTTGAGGTCAAGACCGTAAATCGCCTCTGCTGTTGAGTCGAGCAACAGCCGCACCCGTTCTTCATTGTCACGCAAGGCATCATTGGCTTTGGCAAGATGAATTGTTTGCTCTTGTACCTGTCGTTCCAGTTCGATGTTGAATTGGCGTTGATCCGCTTCCTGACGTCTGTTCTCTATGACAAGCGCTACCAGATTTGCCGTGTTCTCAAGATAAGGGTGATATAGTGCAAATTCCTCGGCAGATTCGACTTGCAATAATAGAGACCCATAATTGTGTTTGGTGGTACTCAGGGGTATAGCATGGATCGAAGCTGAGTTACCCAAAGGATAACTGTTCACGCTAGCAGATATTGTCTGTCTGTGCTCTTCCGGCACAGTGTAATATTGCGATAGTTCAGGGATATCCTTTGCATCCTGTGGCCATCTGGAAACGATTATTCCTTCAAGGCACAATGTAGCCACTGAGACACCCGCAATGTCTGAAACTCCCTTACAGATAAAATCACCGATCTTCTCTTCGGTAGGCATCACATGCAGCGTACTCTGCAGGAGTAGAATACGTCCCAGTACTTCAGAGTCTGGTTTATTACGTAACATCAGGTATTTATGATAATTTTGTATAAATCCCTCTATACCAAAGCCGCACTTATCAGTGTTTGCAATGCGATAAAAACTCTTCCGGCGCAATGAAAAATGGGTTACGAACCACCGCACCTCTAACCATCATCAATGGATGGACCTTCAGAACATCCATAATTGTAGCCCCGCTGAAGATACGAGCACCGTATTGACAAACGGCCGTAACCGGATGCTCCTCAAGAAACAGGCTTATTTTAGACTCGTACTCTAGCAGTCGCTCCCCTCCCGGTAAATGTTCAACTTCGGGTGTCATTTCACCGATAATCCTTGCGGCAGAAAAACCGCCATTCATCGAGTCCTGGTAGAAGTTGCGTACTAAAGCCAACATTCTATCGGGATCAAAACGACCACCTTGAAAATAGATGCTGCGTGTTCCCGACAAGGTTAGCGCGCCCGAAGCATAAACTTCATCATATGATATCCCGTAGTTATCAAGGAATTCTTCAAGAGCGGTTGCGACCAAAAATTCAGAAAAACAAGCGTTGCGCTCGCCTGATTGCAGTCCGCTCAAAAGGAACTTCAAGAGAATGTCTTGACGCTCATCATCATTACTGAAAATCTGACAGATATGACTGCCAGCACAAAATTGTTGCTTGGCAAATCCAAGGTTGATTGTTTTATTGGCCCGTGTCATGACAATGCCTAAAATTCATTTTAAGTGATTAGTTTACTCTTCTATTTTCTAGTTCTCTACCACAATGGGCCTTATTCATCATGTTCTTCCCGGAGCCTTAGCATAGACAGTTTGAGTAACTTGTAACCATCAAAGTTCATCCATCCTGCACTATCTTACTTTTATTGTAACTACTGACCCCCTATAAAATAATCAAAAAAACACTTAAGGAATTTTGGGGACACGTTACTTAATTCGTTGTGCAATTAAGTAACGTGTCCCTTGATTAATTATACAACAGGCATGGGTTGGGGGTTTCATGATCAACTCTGTGAATTATATTACAGATACATTGGCGAATAAAAAAGCATAACACGGCGCTACACCGGACGGCCAAAAGCGTCTCTCCTTCCTCGAAAAAGTGTCAGGCATTGCAATTTGCAGACTATAACGCACAATGCAATGCCTGACACTTTTTTGTTGTTATATATCATGAAATCATTTGCGTGGCCACATTACTTTGGTGGGCACGATTTTGTCAGATAGGACTATTATGCATAAAATAAAAAAACGGCTTAAGGGTCACGAGCTATACTATTTTGGATCATGCCCGTTTTGCATCAAGGTGCGGCTGGCGCTCTGGTGGATGGGACTTGAATTGCCGCTAAAAGACATTCTTTCTTCTAGCAAAAACAAAGATGCTTTGCTCGTGGGCGGCGGATTAACGCAAGTGCCTTGTCTGCGCATAGAACATGAAGAAAATAACGTTCAGTGGCTATATGAATCTGATGACATCATTCGCTACTTAAAGCAGCAATTAGCACGTAAAAAAGCTTTACGAGAAGATTAAAAAATCATGGGGTCGGCCACTATGTTCAATTTTTATGGCTGGATTACCAAGTAAAAATGTGCCTGAGCGAGAAATCTGAAATCTAGAGACATTACTTAATTCCTTGCATAATTAAGTAATGTATGTCCCTAGATTTCTATGGCTGCATGTTTTAGCGGGTGTCTGTTGGATAGGTTTGCTTTATTACTTTAATTTCGTTCAAGTACCTGGTGTTGACGCTGCATTAGCTAATCCTGACGGCCCACAACCTGCGGCAATTAATAAATACATCGCACCAAGGGCTCTATTTTGGTTTCGTATGGCAGCAGCGGTAACTTGGTTAACCGGGCTTAGCGCATTGGCCCAACTTGGCGGTGGCATGCAGGGCATTATGGACGCATTCATGTTAACAAATGGCATGGCCGTTATCTTGGTTAGGTACCATCATGTTATTTAATGTTTGGGTGCTTATCTAGTAGGCTGTCCGAGAATAGAATGATCTACTGCGGGAAAGCTATTTTGGTCAGATTTCCCGATCATTTTCGTTAAATAGAAGAACTATTCGCTTCAAATGATCAAAAAATCTACCTCAAAATTACTTCCCCTCGCTACGACCACTATTCTCGGACAGCCTCCTAGCTTAACCAAAAGAAAATTCTTGGTCTTGATGGCAAAGAACATAGCGCTGATATCTAGCGTGCCGAGATAATATTTAGGCATAATAACCCCATGATTATACTGGTTTTATGCTGACTAATATTTTGCGTTTTGTTGACTTATATCAATGAAATTAACCCTGAATCAGCTCAGAATCTCGACTCCAAAATATGACATGAGGAGATAGAGAAATGAATTCAACAGAAACCGACGCAGGAATAATTAAAAGTATGGGTATCAATATGGCAGTTATAGCTGGCGTGTTGTTGGCGCTGGTTTATGTTTCGTACGCTATTGCTGGCTAGTAAAGTTAAATTGTAATCGCGAAGCGAGCCACAATCTGCTGAATCGCTTGTTGGACGGGTCTGATGGCGGTGAACTGGGAGCTAAGCGAATATATCTGTGAGCCTCAGGCTCAATTCGGGGCTTTTTTTGCCCCGAATGCGTTGCGTTAGCCACTTTATCAGTTTAACTTTCCCGCTTTGATGCGACCCAGCGGCGAATTCTGGGGACACACACTTGATTATACTGAAAGCATTCCGAAACAATTCCAACAATAACCCACAATAGCCTGAACCCAACATCCGGCGCATTGCCCTTTGGGTAATACACTCTACCCGACAGAAGAAGAACATCAGGCAGACTTCCAAAACTTGGCATTAAATAAATAAGGTAATCCCCCGGCTAAGCCGGGGGACTCACTAGGTTTGACCGAGCGCTACGGTCAGCCTGATTCTTCTGACTCGATCAAAAGTTAGGAGAATCAAATAAAAGAGTACCAGAGTCTTTACCATACGAAATGGGATTGCAAATATCATGTGGTATTTATTCCGAAGAGACGTAAGAAAATGATATTTGGAGCGATCCGCAAGTATCTTGGTGAGACATTGCGGGAGTTGGCGGAACAAAAG
>JAJFJK010000106.1 GCA_021774075.1 Nitrosomonas sp.
TTCAAACGCTTGCCCTCAAATGCAAATGGTTTACTGACCACGGCTACTGTCAGGATGCCCATTTCCTTGGCGACTTGTGCCACAATGGGTGCTGCACCTGTACCGGTTCCGCCACCCATGCCAGCCGTAATAAACAGCATATCCGCACCCTGGATGGCTTCTGCTATTTGATCACGATCTTCCAGTGCTGCTTCACGCCCAATTTCCGGGTTTGCACCGGCACCGAGTCCTTTGGTAATGCTTTGGCCCAATTGCAACAGGGTTGGCGCTTTGTTGCCTTTCAATGCTTGTGCATCAGTATTCATACTGATAAATTCCACACCTTGCATTTCGTTCTGGATCATGTGATCCACTGCATTACTGCCACAGCCACCAACACCAATGACTTTAATAATTGCTTCTTGCGATTCGGTATCCATAATTTCAAACATAATATTTCTCCTTTAGCACATTGAAATAAATTTAACTTCTACCAATACAACGCTGAACCGACACTGAATACTTCCATTTAAAAGTTCTTCTGAAACCAACTCTTCATCTTTGAAAAAATCTGTTTCGCTGACCCTCCTTGCATTTTTGTGTTTTGCTGATGTTTCATCTGCTCAATACCAGCAAGAATTAAACCAATACCCGTGGAATACCTTGGCGTATGCACTACATCACTCAAGTTTCCGTTATAGTTGGGCACACCCAGGCGCACTGGCATGTGAAAAATTTCCTCGCCCAACTCGACCATCCCTTCTAAAGAAGCACAACCGCCTGTAATCACGATGCCTGAGGACAATAATTCCTCAAAACCACTGCGTCGTAACTCGGCTTGCACCATGCAATAGAGCTCCTCAACACGCGGTTCAATCACTTCCGCTAATGTTTGCTTGGATAACTGGCGTGAGCCTCTGTTACCGACATCGGGCACTTCTATCATTTCGCGCGTCTCCGACATGCCTCGTAATGCACATCCATAGCGGCATTTGAGATCTTCCGCATTTTTGGTGGGTGTGCGTAATGCCATGGCAATATCATTTGTCACTTGATCACCAGCAATTGGAATCACCGCTGTGTGTCGAATGGCACCATGTGTAAACACAGCAATATCCGTCGTGCCGCCACCGATATCAACCAGGCAAACGCCTAAATCTTTTTCATCTTCCGATAACACGGCCAATGCAGATGCCAGTGGCTGCAGGATCAAATCGCGCACTTCCAACCCACAACGGTGTACACATTTCACAATATTCTGTGCTGCCGAAACTGCGCCGGTCACAATATGCACTTTTACTTCCAGACGCACACCACTCATACCAACCGGTTCACGCACATCTTCCTGGCCATCAATAATGAATTCCTGATTAAGAATATGCAGAATCTGCTGATCCGCCGGAATATTCACCGCCTTGGCAGCCTCAATAACACGTTCAACATCGCCTTGCGATACTTCTTTATCTTTAATGGGCACCATGCCATCCGAATTAATGCCTTTAATGTGGCTGCCTGCTATTCCCGTGAAGACTTCATTAATTTTGCAATCCGCCATCAACTCAACTTCTTCTATGGCACGTTGGATCGCATTCACCGTCGTCTCAATATTTGCCACCACACCTTTCTTCAAACCGCGAGAAGGATGGCTGCCTAACCCAACAATCTCAAAATCACCTTCCGGCTTAATTTCAGCAACAATGGCCACAATTTTGGATGTGCCAATATCCAGACCGACAATCAGACTCCTATTTTCTCTAGCTTTGCTCATCTAGTTACATCTCCCTGATCTCATGTTTGTTCCCCTGCGCCAAATTTACGCGATAATTGCTGTATGGCCTCGGGCATACGAACCGCAAAACCATTCGGATAACGCAAGTCAACATATTCCAAAGTCTCATGCTCGTTTAGTTTCGCTAAACCATGGTTGTATACAGATGCGTAGCGCATTAATCGTTTCTCTATTTCATTCCTGCCCAGTTCTAATACTGTTCCGGTTTCCAGATGAATACGCCAAGCATAGCGATGCGATAAATTTATCTCGGCAATCGATTGTTCCAATGGCTCTAAAATCTGTCTAAAACGTTGGTATCGTTTTGACACTACTTGCGAGCTTGCTTCCATTGGTCCAGTAAAAACCGGCAACTTTTTATCCATCTCAACACGAAACACTTCACCATAGGTATTCACCAGCGCATGGCTGCCCCAGTAAGCCAACACTTGATGCTCTTCAAGCAGAATATTCAAACCATGCGGCCATTCTCTCTCCACCTTGGCATCCCGCACCCACGGCATTTTGATGAATGATTCACGCACCTTGATTAAATCCACCGAAAAGAAGTTTCCCTTTATTTCATTGTTTGCCAGAACCTCGATTTCTTCACGTGTAACCTGCTGCAAACCATTGCCATTGCCTGAATTTATTCCAGTAATACCTTGAATATTTATTTGTTTTAATGGAAAAAAAATGGGCTTAATAAATCGCTGGCTGATGACATACACAGCAGCCATTGCCACCACCATAAACATGATGTTGGCTGTTACTCGTAATAAGTTATGGTTATCCCACATGAGACAAGTCCAATATTTTCATGACCAAATCTTCAAATGATATGCCAGCAGTTTTTGCTGCCATTGGCACTAGGCTATGACTGGTCATACCAGGCGATGTATTCGCCTCCAGAAAACAAAATTGGCCTGACGCACTCAATATCAAATCCACTCTACCCCAACCTTCACAACCCAGCACTTGATAAGCCTGCAAAGCTTGCGCCTGAATCGCGTTTTCCTGCGCCTCCGGCAAACCACTGGGACAAAAATACTGTGTATCGTCTGACAAATACTTGGCCTGATAATCGTACAGTTCACCCGCAACCTCAATTTTTACCAATGGCAACGGTGTTTCTCCCAGAATACCGACTGTTAATTCTGCACCTTCGATAAATTCTTCAGCCAACACCAATGAGTCATGTTGCGCTGCCAATTGGTATGCCGTCATTAATTCCTGTTCGCTATGAATTTTACTCAGGCCAATTGTGGAGCCTTCACGCGCCGGTTTAACGATTAATGGCAAACCTAGTGTTCGAATGATTTCGGATACATCGCTGTCCGCCTGCAACAGCACACTACGCGGCGAAGCAATGCCAACAGCCTGCCACAACAATTTAGTGCGCCACTTGTCCATGGCAATGGCACTCGCCATCACACCACTGCCGGTATAGGGCAGATCCATTAATTCAAGCGCACCTTGTACTGTGCCATCTTCACCATAGCGTCCATGCAATGTGATGTATGCACAGTCAAACTTTTGCTGCAACAATGCATCCAGTGGCTGTTCAGCCGGATCAAACGCATGCGCATCCACACCACGACTGTGTAACGCGCCCAATACCGCCTGACCGCTCTGCAAGGAAATTTCGCGTTCAGCGGAACGCCCGCCTAACAGAACAGCTACTTTTCCATGGTCATTTGCAGTCATTACGCATTACTCCTGGCATGACCAATAATTCGAACTTCCTGCACCAACGCATAGCCGGTTTTTTCTTTAACTGTGCTTTGCACCCGCATAATGAGCAATTCAATATCCGCTGCGCTGGCGGTACCGGTATTTACAATAAAATTGGCATGTTTCGGTGAAACCATTGCGCCGCCGATATGCACGCCTTTCAAACCACATGATTCAATCAAACGCGCTGCAAATTCATCCGGTGGATTACGAAATATGGAACCCGCATTGGGTTGGTTCAACGGTTGACTGTTAACACGCTGTGTAAGCAACTGTTTAATTTTTTGCCTTGATTGCGCTTCGTTCCCGCTCTTAAATTTAAAATACCCACCAGCAAACCATGTGGTATCTATTAAACTGACCAACGCTGGCTTTGGTATTACGCTGCGATAACCTATTTCGTAATCTTTTGGATTGCGGATAGCCACTTCACCAGCGTGATTAATCGTTTGCACGCAATCTACAAACTCCCAGGTCTCAGAACCATAACAACCCGCATTCATCGCCAGCGCACCACCAACCGTGCCTGGAATCCCGGCAAAAAATTCAGCACCCGCCAAATTATGTCGCGCAGCAAAACGTGCAACTTTTGCGCAAGCAACGCCGGCACCAATATAAATCACGCCACCAGACTGATCCTGCTCGACCAAATGCAAATCATTTAAGCGTCCATGAACGGCCAACACCGTGCCATCCAATCCGCCATCTCTAACCAGCAGATTACTGCCAAGCCCCACCACATAAACCGGCTCACTTTCAGGCAACCCTTGTAAAAATTTTGCAAGGTCGTCAAGGTCGGCCGGTATGAAATAATTTTTTGCATTGCCGCCTGCCCGCCATGATGTGTGCTTACTCATTGGCTCATTTGTGCGCATTTCTCCACGCAAACTATGCATACCAACCTCACAATAAAATTGATTGAGCGCTGACATATTCATATTGACACCTCGCGAAATTTCAACCATGCAAAATAATTTCCAATGTATTTCTGCGTTTTAATTACCGTTCACAATCGTCAAACTCTTTTTACAGCTGGCAATACTTGGCGCTACTTTGGATACAGAGCCTGCACCCATGACCAACACCACATCATCATCCTGGGCCACATTGAGTACGGCTTCTGTTAATTCCTCCACGGTTTCGGCGTAAATTGGTTCCACTTTGCCTTGCACTCTAACCGCGCGTGCCAATGATTTGCTGTCTGCTGCCACCAGAGGATCCTCTCCCGCCGGATAGACATCCGTCAGTATCAAGGCATCCACTTTGCACAAAACCTTGACAAAATCCTCAAACAAATCGCGTGTACGGGTGTAACGATGGGGCTGAAAAGCCAGCACTAAACGTCGATTGGGGAAAGCACCACGCACCGCCTTAATGGTTGCTTCTATTTCAACCGGGTGATGGCCATAATCATCAATTAATGCAATACGTTGCTTATTGGGCAAATTGATCTCTCCATATTGCTGGAAACGTCTCTCAACACCGCTAAATTCTGATAGCGCCTTAATAATCGCAACATCAGGCACACCAATTTCATTCGCCACCGCAATTGCTGCCAGTGCATTTTGGATATTATGCAAACCCGGCAAATTGAGCGTGATATCCAAATGACGCGCTGAACCATTTACACCCACCACCGCAGTAAAATCCATTTGGCCATTGTTATGTTGAATATTAATGGCACGCACCTGCGCTTCTTCAGACAGGCCGTAAGTGGTTATCGGTTTTGTAATGGCAGGCATCAGTTCACGCACATTGGCATCATCAATACACAGCATGGCCATACCGTAGAAAGGCAGATGCTGCACAAACTCCACAAACGTCTGCTTTAAGCGGTTGAAATCATGGTTATAATTTTCCATATGATCAGCATCGACATTTGTCACCACCGTAAGCACCGGCTGCAAATATAGAAATGATGCGTCTGATTCATCGGCTTCAACCACAATGAATTCACCACTGCCTAATTTGGCATGACAACCTGCCGCTGCCAGTCGACCGCCAATAACAAATGTCGGGTCCATTTCAGCTTCCGCCAAAATACAGGCAACCAGACTGGTGGTGGTGGTTTTTCCATGTGTACCAGCGATAGCTATACCTCTGCGCAATCTGAGTAATTCAGCCAACATCAAGGCACGTGGCACAACCGGGATTTTTTTACTACGCGCCGCTAAAACTTCCGGGTTATCTGCGCTTACTGCCGTTGAAGTCACCACCACATCTGCACCGGTGACTTGCTCTTCTTGATGACCAATGTATACCGTAATACCGAGCGTTCTCAGGCGTTGTGTCACGGCATTCTCTGACAAATCAGAACCACTAATCTGATAGTCAAGATTGCGTAATACTTCCGCAATACCACTCATTCCTGATCCACCGATACCTACAAAATGAATATGTTTGACCTTATGTTTCATAATTAAGCCTCACTGATTTGAATACATGCATTAGCCACAAACGCTGTTGCATCCGGTTTTGCCTGCGCACGCGCCGCAACAGCCATCCCTAATAACTTCTCACGCGTCATACTCAACAACAACTCCATTAATTTTTGTGGATTCAATTCATTTTGTGGCAACAACACCGCAGCATTCTTGTCACTTAAAAATTTCGCATTACTGGTTTGATGATCATCAACCGCATAAGGATACGGCACTAATATACTGGGCACCCCTGCCGCCGCCAGTTCAGTAATTGTTAAGGCACCTGCTCGACAAAGTACCAAATCACAGCTTGCATATTGCATCGCCATATCATCAATAAATGCCATTTGCTCACCAGCAACACCCAACGCAGCATAGCGTTGTTTTAGTTCCGCCAAATGTTTCTCGCCCGCCTGATGGATCACATACGGACGCTCATTTTCAGGCATGCGCTGTAAGGCCTCCGGCACTGTCGTATTCAATATTTGCGCACCCAAACTACCGCCTACAATCAGCAGTCTGAGCGGTTTGTCTCGCCCAGAAAATCGTTTTTCCGGTACATCAATTTGCGCAATCTCTTGTCGTACCGGATTGCCTGAAAACACCGTTTTGTCGTTATCGGTTTGCATGGCTTCAGGAAAACCCAAAAAAACCTTATCTGCAATTTTCGCCAACACCTTATTCGTCAACCCGGGTATTGAGTTTTGTTCATGGATGACTAAGGGCTTATTCAGTAATGAAGCCATCATGCCGCCCGGAAATGCCGGATATCCGCCCATTCCCAACACCACATCCGGTTTTACCCGGCGGATTATTTTGATACTTTGCAAAAAAGCACGTGACAGCCGAAGCGGTAGTGTTAGCCAGGTTATGGCATTTTTTCCACGTAATCCCGAGAAATTAATCAATTCCATGTCATAGCCACGTTTTGCCACTAGATTTTCTTCCATCCCTGCCTGAGTACCCAACCACACCACGCGCCAACCCATGTCGCGCAGGTAATCAGCAACAGCCAGTCCTGGAAAAACATGCCCCCCTGTTCCACCTGCCATCAGTAAAATAGTACGTGCCATTACGCACTCCCCATTTTGCTTCTTATTTCGACGTAGCGTTTCATACCGAATTACCCCGTAAGCGTTGACGATTTTCCCAATCCACGCGTAGCAACACGGCCAGTGCGACACAGTTCGCGGTGATGCTGCTGCCACCAAAACTCATCAAAGGTAGTGTCAAACCCTTAGTCGGTAATACCCCCATGTTCACACCCATATTAATGAGTGCTTGCATACCGATCCAAATGCCGATGCCCTGTGCCACCAGCGCTGCAAAATGGCATTCCAGTTTTGCCGCGCGTCGCCCAATAACAAAAGCCCGAAAAACCAGCCAAACAAACAACGCTATCACCATAGCCACACCGACAAAACCCAATTCCTCAGCAAGCACCGCCAATAGGAAATCGGTATGCGCTTCCGGCAAATAGAATAGTTTTTCAACACTGCCGCCCAAACCGACGCCCAACCATTCACCACGTCCAAAGGCGATTAAGGCATGACTCAACTGATAACCTTTCCCAAATGGATCCGCCCATGGGTCCATAAATGAACTTACCCGATCTAACCGATAGGGCGCACTGAGAATCAGGGCATACAGGCCTACACCCATGGAAACAATCAAACCGGCAAAAATCTTCAGGCTTAAACCACCGAGGAACAGAACACACATTGCCAGCGTTGTGATAACCACAAAGGCACCAAAATCCGGTTCCATTAGCAACAAGAAACCCACCAATGACATCACTGCCAGCATTGGGAGAAAACCTTTGGTAAAGCTGCTTAAATCATCCGCCTTGCGAATGACATAGCTGGCCACATAAATCACCATAAACAACTTCATAAATTCTGAGGGTTGCAAGTTAACAACACCCAGTGAAACCCAGCGTTTGCTGCCATTCACTTCAATACCGATACCGGGCATCAGCACGAGTATCAGCAGTAACACACCAAACAAAAACAGATAAGTGGCATATTTCTGCCACATATACATAGGCACCTGAAAAGCAATAAAACCCAACAGCAAACCCACACCCAGATACAAACTTTGGCGTATCAAATAATGACCCGAACCGTCGACCCCAAACTGAGCTTCTGCAATCGCAATCGATGCAGAATAGACCATAACCAACCCCAGACACATCAGCAACATGACAGACCAAACCAATGCCAGATCAAAGTGTGGCATTAGATTTTTCTTTTCGCTGTTTGCTGAATAAAACATGGCTTAATGTTTCTCCTGTCCAAAACTAAAAAACTTGGCTTCAATGTCTTTAACTGCCGCGACAAACACTTCAGCACGGTGCACATAATTGTGGAACATATCAAAACTGGCACAAGCCGGTGATAGCAACACCACATCGTCCGTCTGAGCCAGCAAAAAGCTTTTCTGTATGGCTTCTTCCATACTCTTTGCAAAATATAGCGGTGCGTCACAATCTTGTAACGCACTGCCGATCTTGCCCGCGTCACGACCAATCAGCACCACGGCACGCGCACAATCATCAACCGCTGGTCTCAATGTTGAGAAATCCTGCCCCTTGCCATCACCGCCAGCTATTAGAATTACGTTCTGCCCCATGCCTGTTAATGCCGCTACGGTTGCGCCCACATTGGTACTCTTGGAATCATCATAAAATGTGACACCATTAAATGCAGCGACCTTTTCCATACGGTGAGGAAGCCCCCTGAATTCCCGTAAAGCCTCTACCAATGGCCCTGCAGGTAACTCCAAAGCACGGCATAATGCCAAAGCAGCCAATGCATTCAGCGCATTATGTAAGCCAATCACCAACAATTCAGAGGCCTTCATTAAGCATAATTCGCCCTCCATCAGCCACACATCACGCGTATCTTGCAGCATGCCAAAATCGGTATCTGTTTCCGGTTCATCCAGACCAAAAGTAATTTGCCTTCGACCCGCCAGCGCCATGTCATAAACTCCGGGATCATCACGATTTAAAACCTGAATGCCACCATCCCCCGCCGCATTCGCTTCATGTAAAAATATTCTCGCCTTGGCAGTTGCATAATCCTGCATTCCAGCATAGCGATCCAAATGATCTTCGCTGATATTCAATATTGTTGCCACATCCGCATTAAGGTTTTGCGTCGCTTCCAACTGGAAACTGGATATCTCCAGAACCCATGCTTGTGGTAGCTTGCCTGCGTCCATTCTTTGCATGAGTACATCCAACACCGCCGGACCAATGTTGCCGGCCACTTCCACATCCCACCCACACTTATCTAACATGGCGCCAACCATGGCTGTCACGGTTGTTTTTCCATTCGAGCCGGTAATCGCCAAAATTTTTGGCCTGGGCTGATCACTGTTATTTAGCGCAGAAATAAATAACGCAATATCACCCACAACCGGAACACCACGCTGTTGTGCCTGTTGCACACAGGGTTCCACCAAAGGCACACCTGGACTCACCGCAATCATTGCCACGTCATCAAAAATTTCTGTCGAAAACGGCCCTTTGAATACGGGCATGGTTGGAAAGGCTTGTACCAAGGCATCCCAATTCGGCGGATTTAGACGACTATCCGCCACACGTACCTTTGCATCCATACGTGACAGCCATTTCACCATTGATAATCCTGTTTCGCCCATACCCAGCACCAATACCGTTTTACCTTGCAAGTTCATCTTAATTTCAGTGTGGATAATCCAATCAATACCAAAATAATGGTAATAATCCAGAATCGCACAACCACCTGATTCTCCTGCCAACCTTTTAATTCAAAGTGATGATGTAATGGCGCCATACGAAAAATGCGTTTTCCTCGAAGCTTATAAGACCCCACCTGTAGCATCACTGACAAAGCCTCCACGACAAAAACACCGCCCATAATCACCAACACAATTTCCTGGCGCACAATAACCGTTACGATACCCAGCGCCGCACCCAGCGCTAATGCACCGACATCACCCATAAACACTTCTGCCGGATAAGTGTTAAACCACAGGAAAGCCAGCCCAGCGCCCGCCAATGCGCCGCAAAACACAGATAACTCACCGGCATGGGGGATATAGGGAATTCCCAGATAGTTTGCAAAAACCACGTGACCCGCCAAATAAGAAAAAATAGCCAATGCGCCGCTGATCATTACCGTTGGCATAATGGCCAGTCCGTCCAATCCATCCGTCAAATTCACCGCATTACTGGTGCCGACGATGACAAAATAGCTCAATATAACAAACCCAACCGCACCTAATGGAATGGCAATTTCCTTAAAAAAGGGTACGATCATATCGGTTTGTGCAGGTAACTCGGCTGTACGTGCCAGATAAACCGCCACCGTAATGGCTATCAACGATTGCCAAAATATCTTGGCACCCGCAGACAATCCCTTCGGATTCTGATAAACCACTTTGCGGTAATCATCTACCCAACCAATCACACCAAAACCGACAGTCGTTAACAACACCACCCAAACATAACGATTACTCAGATCGCCCCAAAGCAAGGTACCCAATGCAATAGAAACCAAAATCAAACCGCCACCCATTGTAGGTGTGCCAGCTTTTTTTAAGTGGGATTGTGGGCCATCGTCACGCACGGTTTGGCCCACTTCAAATTGACTGAGATGACGAATCATCGATGGGC
>JAJFJK010000107.1 GCA_021774075.1 Nitrosomonas sp.
ATATAACGATGGTCAGGCATTCAAAATCACTGCCAGGGATGAGCGAGGCGTAATTGTGACTATCCTTGCAGATAACTACTACGGTTATTGCAAAAAAGAGGTAAAAACCCAGATTAGCTACGCCACCAACCTCTACGGTCTAGCTGAAGAAGAACATGCTGGCGGTGCGCTGGCATTCAGTTGCCGTAATCATGGCGAAGAATTTGGTATTGACAGCAGCACCCGCGAGCCGGGTTATAGCTTTAGTGAAGCCTGTGAAAAATATGCTGCTGTCATGGATATTCAGCCGGAAGGCTACGCCATTGACAAAAATTTCTCTGAAGTGATTTATGTTCCACAGGATTTGCGCATGAATCTCAATGCCCAGACCATTACCTGGAAACATGATAACCAGCATCAGCAAATTCGCTTACAGCCGGGAAAAATCTACATGCAACCCAATGGCTACAAAGTGGAGATGGAAAAAAACCCTGGTTCTCTATCCTGGCGATTAATTGGTACAGACCCTGTAGGCACATTTTGTCACAAGCCCAGCACCGTATCCGGTGGCGGTAAGTCAGAAATTTCCAAATCCATTAACGATGCCGTCATTTATGGTCCGTTGTTCGTTGATGATCTACAGCAAGACCTGCAACGCGTACTGGAAATCTGTGAACAAGATTACTCTCAGCGCTTCAAATCCGGCTTCGAAGCAGAAGACAGAGACCCCACACGCAAATTGCTCAGCGCTGAGCGCAGCTTGGGCTCCGTCATTAAAGTATTAACAGTGTCTTCCAGTTATACCGATGAGTTCAATGAATGGTTAGATGCGATACCTCCTCGTATATTCTCATTAGTTTTCCTGATTAAGCGTTTTTATCGTAAAGACTGGGGCAATGACCTCAGTAGATATTTGTCAGTTGATATCGTCGATGGTGCACCAGGCCATGAACTCAAATTAAATAATCGTAAAATGATCGCTTCTTATTTGCGCGTTGGTTTTGATAACGAAAAAAAATGGCGCACATTCAAAGTAAGACAAGATTTCATAGCTGCTGAGAAAATTCAGATGGAAGACGATATCAGCGTTTCTGTTGTTGTGCCTAACCATTGCCTAGACGAATACCGCACAGAACAACATTTAGGACTCAGTGTCAAATTGGTTAAAAATTGCGAGTACAGGCTCTTCCAGAGACCGGATGACGCTCGCATCCCTGGCTATGATAAGCAAACTGAGCAGGACATGGCAACAAACGGTAACTTCATTGCTAACTATGAACCATTAAAGGGAGACAGTTTGGCTGCGGTTGTGGAAGACGTCATGTCCCACTGCAACTTTACCCCCCCCATGCATAATTTGCTGCAAGAAGCTTACGACAGGGGAGAAGGTTATGTTGTGTCATCTGCCCATTCCCGTCTGGTCAATGGGAAACGATCAATTAACCCGCGTTATCTGCAAACACGTCCTGACCTGATTAATCCGGCAAGAAAATATGTAGCTAACATGAGCACCAGAATGCACTATAAGTTACCTATGAATGCCACAGTTTGTCACCCAGTTGATGCGGTTTTGGCAGGTCGCAGAAATAATCCTCCCGAGCCAGGCATAAGACCTCTGGCGGTGTATAACCCTATCCACTATCAAGAGTTACCTGAACTCTTTATGGACTTCATTTGTAGCCTGACAGGCAAGTCACCATCAACGACAGGTGTGGGTAGCGAAGGCGCGCTCACTAAGGGACCATTCAACGCCTTAAGGCCAACTTCTGATTTGAATAATGCCCTGGTATCGTACATTTTAACAGGCTATGCCGGGTTTTCCAGTTCAGCGGGCTATGTCGGTCCGAACATGCTGGTAGAACATGATATTAGTTTATTGGTTCCAGAAATTTGGGCGCGCATTAAAGTGGAAGAACGAGACCCCCAATTCCTCATAGAACATGGTTATCTGGAGCCGTTAGAAGACTTCGAATATGAAGGACAAACAGTGCTTGCCAGTCGTCTAGGATGCCGTATTACTGATCGTTTTGTTCACGGCTTCATGGGTAAAATATTCGATAATCCACAAGCTGTATTCACTGAGGAATTACTCAAACCGGAAGTCCAAGACATGGCGCCCTTCGTTGATGGTATTAACAACATCGTCGAAGCCCAACAAAAGGTTGCAAAACAATACATTGATGATGGTAGTGTAGACGATGCCTGTCCGCCACTACATGCTTTGATACATATTATGGCAAGCGGAGAACACAACGGTAAAACTGTGCATGATGCAAGTATCCGCGAGCTCTTCACCCGAGATTCACTGCTGTCATCTGACTGGTATCGTGAACGACTGGAAATCAAGCAGCAGCGGGAAATCGCATTGTGGGAAAAACATGTGAAAAACCTCCAGGCCTTCTCTTCTCTGCATGGGCATGAAGACGAAGTTGAAAGACTGAATATCAGTAGTCGTTTAGCCGAAGCCATTGCAAAACTGGCCTATGTCAGCAGCAAAAGCTACCTCAATGGCCTGGTAGGTACCATCGGTGCTGATCCTTTACGCGCCTACCGCTGCATGAGCAGCGTGCAACAAACGGAAGACAAGAAAGTGGCATAAACTTACGGGTAGTTTACTCAGTTGGCAATGCTAAATTAACGCTCACAGGGCACACTGAAGTGTCTCCCCTTTTTCACCAACAAATCTCGATATCACCGATGGATTTAATTAAACCGATAATAGAGCCACTAAATTTTTCATTTCTCTTATATCGCTCAGGTACAGTTTACTTGGCAGTACCATTACCATAATTAGTTTATAATCTACCGCCTTACCAGCCACGATGCGTCACCTGAAGAGAGCGGCGCCCTGAAACAAGACTCCTTAATGAATAATCTGAACAGCCTGCGCAAAACCAAGATCGTTGCTACCATCGGTCCGGCCAGTGATTCACCCAATATTTTGAAAGAGATGATCGCAGCGGGAATGAATGTCGCTCGCCTGAATCTATCCCATGGCACCATCGAGGAGCACCAGGCCCGCCTGGATTTGATCCGTAATACGGCCATCGCGATGGGCGTGCAACTGGCCATAATGGTCGACACTCGAGGAATCGAGATTCGCACCGGCAAACTGAGTGACAGCACGGTAGAACTGGTGCGCGGTACAAAATTTACCCTGTACACGGACGGACGCATCGGCACTGGGGACGGTGTCTCCGTGACCTACAGAAACCTGCCCAGTGAAGTGGAACCGGGAACGCCGATTCTGATCGATGACGGCGCCATCGAGCTGGAAATTACTTCAGTTGCAAATAACGAAATCATTTGCCAGGTCGTCCATGGCGGTGTCCTGAAGGAAAACAAGAGCGTCAACCTGCCTGACACCGAGCTGGAGGTCAATGCGGTGAGCCCTGAATTCAGGGATGACATCGTCCGGGAAGTCAATTTCGCCGCAGAAAATGACGTGGACTACCTGGCTGCATCTTTCGTACAAAGCGCGGAGGATATCCACCGTATCCGGAATATCTTTCTGGAGACGGAGCGGCGCACGCCAATCATCGCCAAAATTGAGAATAAAGCCGGCATCAAGCACCTTGAGGAAATCGTGAAGGCAGCAGACGGTGTGATGGTGGCACGCGGTGACCTCGGCGTCGAGCTGCCGTTAGCGGAGGTACCGGGATTCCAAAAGAAAATCATCCGAACCACAGTATTGAACGGCAAGCCAGTGATTACCGCTACTGAGATGCTCGCCTCCATGGAACGCAATCCCAAACCCACCCGCGCCGAGGCCAGCGACGTGGCCAACGCTATTCTTGACGGCACATCAGCGGTCATGCTCTCTGGGGAGACAGCGATAGGCAAATTCCCAGTCGAAGCGGTGCGCACAATGTCCATTCTTGCCCAGCGGACAGAGGCATCGCTGAACGAGTATGGTTACTTACAGAAAATCCGCATGGACCCGGTAAATATCATTCCTGAGGTAGTCAGCCAGTCGGCGGTAAACATGGCGGAAAAGCTCAAAGCCGCTGCCATCTTCAGCCTTACCGAAACAGGCCTCACTTCCCGGTTAATCTCCAAGAATCGCCCAGACTGCCCGATCGTGGCGGTAACCTATTCCCAGCTGGTAGCGCGACGACTGTCGATGAACTGGGGTGTAGTACCCTTACTTTGCAAGGAGGGAAGTGACGATAGTGCCAAACTGGAATTCGCTGTAAGCCGAGCCAAGGAGCTTGGCTACATCAAAGCAGGAGACGTCGTTGTCGTGACTGCGGGAACCCAGCATCGGGTCGGCGGCACCGACCTTATTCGCGTACTAAAAGTGTAAAACCACATAATCTGCGAACTATGGGACAGTACGGTATTGCCAAGTTAACCCAGACATCATATTAAGCCGACATACAATAGAAGCCGCCATTTTCCATCATTTTGTAGCTCGTAGATTGAGGTGATGCACCCTAACGGTCAACATTGTGTTGGGGTTCCTACCTTACCCTAACCTACGTGTTTTCCTGGCACTGGCGTCGCGCGCAGGAAAGAATAGACAAAATAAACAAAGTATATGAATGAGACAAGACCACATAGCAGCGCTAGCGACGGTTAGTTAAATCATAGCTGAAATTGCTTTATCTAGGAGGCTGTCCGAGAATAGTAGACCACATTAAACTGACTTTAAGGCTTTTAATTACTAATACGAACTTAAGGGCGCTTCTAAAAATCCAGAGTTCGCCCAAATGCAAGGCATGGGGAAAATTTTGCAGCGCAGCATATGTTTGATATGACAGCAATAAATCTTTTCTATAACACAGCAGTTGGGATGAAATCTGGATTCTAAGAAGCGCCCTTAATACAAGTCACTTATCATCCACCTCACCCAAATCAATCAACGGCAATTCCAGCCCTTCAATTTCCGGCAAGGCCCGCCCGGCGATGCCTTGCAAATCACCATACATACCAACCGTAGATTCGATGACACCTTGGATCTGCATTTCCCTTTTTGACCAAAGTCGCAGCATGGTTTTACGTTCTCGATCCAAATCGGCTTGCATATCGGAGAATTTTTCGACGATGGCTTCAATGCGGTGCTTGAATTTGGGACCGGTCAGATATTGGTAGACCAGCTCCATTTTGGTTTCCTGGCCGACCTGCGCTTGGCGTGTGTTGGCGATTTCTATCAGCGATTGGCGCAAAGCGATAACCAGCGGCATTGCCAGACGTGGTTCGGTAATCCATATGCCGTCAATATGCCCGAATGTCTCAATATCCTTGGGCAACGCATTGGACACCATTACGGCAATTTCTGCTTTGGCTGCGCGTTGGTCTCCTCTAAGCTTGGCCAGCCAGCCTTCACTCCAGTTTTTGGTTCTTTTGGATTCCCACAAAATTGCGCCACAGGTTTGCCCCGTAGGTCCCATCACCCTTTGCAGTACGTCGCCGCCAAATTCTCCTTTGGCAACCGGCTCTATACTATCCAACGGGAATTTGCTGCGTAGCGCTTCTTCCAGCGCCAGCTCCAGCGCTTCACCTTGTAATTGCTGCGAACCCTGTTCAGCTTTGCGCTTTAATTCCTCAATCTGGCGCTGCATGGAAGCGATTTGTTCTTCTTTTTCCGTGACCTTGAGTTTGAGGCCCTCTTCCGCTTCCTGCCTGGCTTTTTGCCGCACTACCGTGATTGAAGCCTGCACGCGTTTTTCCACCGTTAAATCCAGTTCCCGTTTGGCGTCGTCCAGTTCTCGCTGTTTGCGGATTAAATCTACCTGGGCTTTTTGCGCCTCTTCCAGCTTTACATTGCGTTGTTTGAGTACTTCCCGTAATTCGGTCAGTTCTTTGGATTTTGCATCCAGATCTGAAGCTGCCGCCAATTTTGCTTTTTTCGCTTCTTCTGCAACAATGACTTGACGTTCTGCCTTCAGCTTGTCGGCAACTTGCTCATCTATGGTCTTTTGCGCGTCCTCAATGGCCAGCTGCTGTGTTTTGAGTGCCGCTTCGCGTTTGGAAACTTCATTTTCTTTTTGCTTCAGTTTTGACTCATATTCCTGCCGTGTCGCCTGAATAAGCGGTGCCGCTAATGATTCCGTCAACTTGATTTCGGTGGCGCAGTTGGGACAGGAAATGGTTGGTTCAGTCATATGTTACGCTCCACTTAATCTTACATTTGCAGTCAATTGATTAAACCATTCCAATTACATGGACATCTGGACGAACGTCGATTATAGTCTGTTGAATAAAAAAACCGAATAAAATTGATGATTGTATAAAAATGATAAATAAAAATTAATAGAGTTGTGAAATACTCAGGCTAAGGAGGGCTATTCATGAAAATTCTGATTACAGGCGGAACCGGATTTATTGGCCGAGCGTTATGTCCGGCACTCATTGCAGCAGGCCACGCATTAACGATTTTCAGCCGCTACCCAGGGCGGGTCAACGAAACCTATGGCAACAAGGTCGTAGCACTCAGCGCCATGAAAACACTCACTGCATCACATGAGTTTGACGCCATTATCAATTTATCCGGCGCACCTATTTTCGGTGAATTATGGTCGGAAGAACGCAAAAAAACACTGCTGCAAACTCGCATTGATACGACACAAGATTTGGTGCATTTCATTGCTAAAGCAGAAATCAAACCAAAAGTTTTTCTGAGTGGCTCGGGCGTCGGTTTTTATGGTGATCAGGGCGATACCATACTCGATGAATCCTCTTCCGCACGTGGCGATAATTTTAGTCAGCAAATCTGCGCCCAATGGGAACAAGAAGCAGAAAAAGCCAAGGAACATGGTGTGAGGATTTGCCAGTTACGCACCGGTCTCGTTCTCGGCAAAGGTGGTGGTTTCTTGCAACCCTGGATCCTGCCTTTCAAATTTGGAGTGGGTGGGCGTATGAGTAGCGGCAGACAATGGATGCCGTGGATACACCTTGATGATTATGTGACTATTTGCCAGATGTTACTCGAGAATACTGAGCTGGAAGGCAAATTCAATTTAGCTGCACCAAATCCTGTTATCAATCGGGAATTTGTCAGAATATTGGCGCGTATCCTGCGTCGACCAGCCTTTTTACCGCTACCCGCTTGGACATTTAAAATGTTATTGGGCGATATGTCTGAAATATTATTGAATAGCCAACGTGTCATTCCCAAGCGCTTACTCGCTGACGCTGATTTTAAATTTAAATACACTGACTTAGAATCTGCCATGCGTGATATTTTGCAGCACTGAGTCTCACTTGGCGTCAATTATGTACAAAGCACCAAGCATTTAAAATAATGGATTATAGAAAACTTGGTCACTCCGATACGACTGTCAGTGTCATTTGCTTAGGTACCATGACATGGGGCGAGCAAAACAGCCAGGAGCAGGCTTTTGCACAAATGGACTACGCACTTGCGCAAGGCGTGAATTTTTTTGACACGGCAGAGTTATATGCCATACCGCCCAAACCTGAAACTTATGGCCAAACGGAAGTCATTATCGGCGAATGGTTTAGCGCACGTAAGAACCGTAATAAGGTTGTACTGGCCAGCAAAATTGCCGGGCCAGGTGCAGAATGGATACCCCATATTCGTGATGGTCAAACGCTTTTTAATCAGAAATACATTACAGCGGCGCTTGAAGCAAGCCTTAAACGATTACAAACCGATTATATCGATCTGTATCAATTACACTGGCCGGAACGTAAAACTAATTACTTCGGCCAGCTCGGTTATAAGCCTGAAGATGAAACGGCGCTCACACCTTTGATCGAAACATTGCTGGCACTCGATAAAGCAGTAAAAGCCGGCAAAATTCGTTATATTGGTTTATCCAATGAAACACCCTGGGGCGTCATGTGCTTTTTGCAGTTGGCGGAACAATTTGACTTGCCCTGCATAGTGAGCATACAAAATCCATATAATCTGTTGAACCGCAGTTATGAAGTGGGTCTGGCAGAAATTTCATGGCGTGAAAGAATTGGGTTATTAGCCTATTCTCCGCTGGGCTTTGGTACGCTTTCGGGCAAATATATTAGCGGCCAGCAGCCTGATAATGCGCGCCTGACTTTGTTTCCACACTATACGCGTTATAGCAATGTTCAGGCCGTCACTGCTATTGAGAAATACGTTGCATTAGCGCAAAAGCATAGTCTTGATCCTGCACAAATGGCATTGGCCTATGCTCATACCCGACCTTTTCTAACCAGTACAATTATCGGCGCAACCAACCAAACACAACTTAAACATAATATTGAAAGTATTCATATCACGTTATCAGATGAAGTATTGCAAGGCATTGAACAAATTCATGAAGAATATCCCAACCCAAGCCCTTGATTCACAAATTGGCCTTCATAAAACTTTAATATTTCTGTAATAAATTATTCATATTAATCATTTATACTTTTCACGTTTAATTAAAAAGGTAAAAAGAATATGAATTTTTATATTAAGGAATGGCCCAATAAAATGGCCACGTTGATGACAGATGATGGTGTGGTTTTGTGGACTTTCTCCAATGCTGAAGAAGCCCGTATAGTTTGGCGTGACTGGTGCAAGTTACAAGAGAATAGCGTTTCTTACAAAATTAATAATTTAGGGAATAATCAGTTAGTTCATGATGCCATGTGAAATACATAAAAATTTATATATTGACGATTAACAGTTCTCTTCTTTGAAATCTTGCTGTTCCTCAGCACCGACAATGACCATTACTTGTTCTGCCCGAAGGCTTAGAAGCTTACCAATATCTTCATAATCATCCGGTAATGCGGCATCATCCCAGCCATTGGCAGAATGTCTGGCAAGATTGACTGCCAGAATAACGTTGCGTACACGTTGCTGCTCAGAATTATCATCATCCATCAGAGTAATCAGTAACTTAGGAAGCTTCCATTTGAGAGATAGCTCTAACTGTAATTGATGTAATGTAAAACCCAACACTTTTTCTTGCGCTGTATTACTACGTATTGTTTTATCCTGCTGTTGCAAAGCTTTTATCTTCAACATCGCTGTGGGCGCAAAACACCACATCAGTATTTCTGCGATATCATGCAGCAATGCTGCAATACGCACTTCTTCAAAGTGTAAATCGTTTAAACGCACAGCCCAGTCAAAAGCATACATTGAGGCCAGATTAGCCCGATGTGTAACGCGTAACATATAAGCTAATGCACTCATTTTCTTGCGACTTAACACATCCTCAACCAATGGACTTGTCGATACTTTCTTTAATGACGTTTCTAATCCAAGCATCATCAACACCTGCTGGACTTCCATGATTTCATGTTCCTGGACACGCTGTTTGTGCTGTTGCAAATAACGCATCAACTTAACCGTCATTAACGGATCCTGTTTGACAATATCAGCAACACTACGTGGACTAATATTCCCCTCATCTTCGCGTAACTTAGTAACGCTTCGGGCAGTCTGCTTTAACATTGGAATATCAACTTTACTGAGAAAAGCGATACATTTAGCCAGGTTCTTATTTTTTCTCTGCGACATAATTTAACTCCAAACCTTTCCCACCAATTAAGTTATACCACGACAATCCAGTAGAAATACTTAGAAAACAATAGACTAGTCTAACAGGCACAAACAATTGCAATAAGTAAAAAAGAAAGGAAAAAGTAGATTAAATTGAGGTGCAGTAGTGCAATAAGCAGCAATGACTAATAAATGTTTCTTGAGTTTTAAACCCTCAATTAAACAGCTGCTTAAGTTCGACACCTGGATCTTCCGCTCGCATGAATGCCTCTCCGACGAGGAAAACATTAACGTGATGATCGCGCATGAGTGAAACATCCGCAGGCACAGCTATACCACTCTCAGTAATGACAATGCGTTCGGAAGGAATACGTGATAATAACTGCAATGTCGTATCCAGGCTGGTTTCAAACGTTCGCAAATTACGATTATTAATCCCAATAAGCGGTGTCGTTAATTGCAAAGCTAACTCAAGTTCATCAGCATCATGCACTTCCACCAGAACAGCCATGCCGAGTAAATGCGCCAAAGCTTCAAGTTTACACATTTGAGTTAATGCATTACTTGTAGCCTTCTCAGCGCCAACGCCATTTTCCATCACAAAAGCCGCAACAATCAGCAAGATGCAATCAGCACCCATGGCGCGCGCTTCGGCGATTTGATATTCATCCAATATGAAATCTTTACGCAACACCGGCAGTTGACACGCGGCACGCGCTTGTTGCAAATATTCCGCGCTGCCCATAAAAAATTGTTTATCGGTTAACACGGACAAACAAGCTGCGCCATGCTCTGCATAGGTCTTGGCTATTTCAGCCGGAATAAACTCAAACTGAGGCTCATTGGCTTCTAATGATTGTTTTGTCCGCCCACGCAATACACCTTTACTGGGGCTGGCCTGTTTAATTTCAGCAATAACAGCGGATTTTCCCACAGCCAGTTTTTCACGAATGGCAGCTGCAAAATCACGCGCGGGCGCAGCAGTTTGCGCTTCAGACAACATTTCAGGAAATGATTTAATGGCTTTCGCTGTAGTAATTTCCTGTGCTTTAACCGATAATATTTTTTTTAGAATATCTGACATGTTTATTGATTAGTTGTTTGTTCTCGATGAGAGAATTCCACCAATTGGTTTAGTTTTTTCAACGCGGTGCCACTTTCAATCGCTTGCTGCGCTTTCTCGACACCCTGTGCAAGAGAATCTGCAACACCTGCAACATAAATTGCCGCACCGGCATTCATCATGACAATATCACGTGCCGGGCCAGCCTGATCTTCTAACACTGCTAGCAGCATCGCCTTGGCATGATCACTATCGGTCACTTGAATGCTGTTAATCGGTACCGTTGTCAAGCCGAAATCTTCCGGCCTGACCGTGTACTCGGTGACTTTTTCTTGCTTCAATTCAGCCACATTGGTCTCGCCCGTAATCGTAATCTCATCCAAACCGTCTTTGCCGTTAACAATCAACACATGCTGACTACCCAATTGATGCAGCACATGTGCCAGCGTACTGACCAGATCAGCACTAAATACACCCAACACCTGGCTTTTAGCACCCGCCGGGTTGGTTAAAGGCCCCAGAATATTAAACATTGTCTTGATCCCCAGCTCACGACGCACGGGTGCCGCATGTTTCATTGCGCTATGGTAATTGGGCGCAAACATGAATCCAACACCGATCTCACTAATGCTTTGCGCAACCTGCTGCGGTGTTTGGTTTAAATTAACACCCAAAGCTTCCAACACATCAGCACTACCGGATTTACTGGAAACAGACCGTCCGCCATGTTTAGCAACCCGGGCACCGGCTGCTGCCGTCACAAAAGCTGCAGCGGTAGAAATATTGAAGGTATGCGTGGCATCACCACCTGTTCCGCAGGTATCAACCAAATGCGCATTGTTGGATAATTCAACCGGCGTTGCAAATTCACGCATCACCTGTGCTGCCGTTGCAATTTCCCCAATGGTTTCTCTCTTGACACGTAATCCGGTAATAATAGCTGCGATCAAAACAGGAGAGATTTCTCCCTGCATAATTTGACGCATTAGTGCAAGCATCTCATCATGACGGATTTCCTGATGTTCAATAATACGATTCAACGCTTCTTGTGGATTCATGTGTGATCCTTTATTTCAACTAGGAGGCTGTCCGAGAATAGTGGTCGTAGCGAGGGGAAGTAATTTTGAGGTAGATTTTTTGATCATTTGAGGCGAATAGTTGTTCTATTTAACGAAAATGATCGGGAAATCTGACCAAAATAGCTTTCCCGCAGTAGATCATTCTATTCTCGGACAGTCTCCAAGACTTTGATTAAGAAAATTTTGCAGCATTTGATGGCCATGTTCACTTAATATTGATTCCGGATGAAACTGTATACCCTCAATTGACAGTGATTTATGACGCACGCCCATAATTTCATTATCTTCAGTCCAGGCAGTGATCTCAAGACAATCCGGCAGACTTGAACGATCAATGACCAGAGAATGGTAACGCGTCGCCACAAAGGGATTAGGCAAATCACAAAACACCCCAATATTATTGTGAAATATGGGCGATGTCTTGCCATGCATGAGTTGTTGTGCATGTACAATCTTGCCACCAAAGGCTTGCCCAATGGATTGATGGCCGAGACAAACACCTAATACCGGAACGCTTGCGCTAAACTGTTTAATCGCTGATAGCGATACTCCAGCTTCATTAGGCGTACATGGGCCTGGCGAAATAACCATGCGATCCGGATTCAATTGAGAAATTTTATCCAGTGTAATCTCATCATTACGAAATACCACGACCTCTTCACCCAGTTCAGAAAAATACTGCACCAGGTTATAAGTAAATGAATCGTAGTTATCAATCATCAGCAACATATTTTATAACTCTTTGTTTACGCCTGTAGTTTCCTTAATAAAGCGTTAATTACATAACAATAAATAATTTAAGCGTGCTGATTCTACCAGTTCATCAATCTCAATAGTGTTGATTCTGAGCTTGCACTATTTGATTTGTTAAGTGGATGGCTGCCTGAAAGAAACGAAATTCAATATTGCTTTTACCATTATATCAAGTTCAACATTGTTTGATATTATCTCGTAAATTCAGTAAAATGGTCTGTTTCAACCCTTGCCTCACCAATAGTTTATATGGGAGGCTTTACCCAAAAGGATATTATGCGGCACTACGAAATCGTATTTATAGTACATCCTGATCAAAGTGAACAAGTACCTGCGATGATAGAACGCTATCGCGGCATTGTTACTACAAAAAAAGGCAACGTCCATCGCACTGAAGATTGGGGACGCCGTCAGTTGGCCTATCTGATTCAAAAAGTTCATAAAGCCCATTACGTGCTGATGAATATCGAATGCGATCAGGAAACACTGGATGAATTGGAACATGCGTTCAAATTTAGCGACGCCATTCTACGCCATCTCACTATCAAAATGGATGGTCCTGTCACTGTGCCTTCACCAATGATGCAACATGAGGACAAGTCCGGCACAATGTCAGCACAAACTTCAGACACAGAAACTAAAACTGAAGCTAAAGCTGAAACTGAAGCTGAAATAGAACAAAGTGCTGATGATCTGGAGACCCCTGAAGAAACCAGCGAAGAAACTGAAGTCGCAGCCGAGGAAGCAAAAGCCACAGCCGAGACAAAGTAACCATTGGATTGCAACCAGGCGGTAATTTGCGGAA
The DNA here is from genome assembly GCA_021774075.1 of Nitrosomonas sp. Lineage (GTDB taxonomy): Bacteria > Pseudomonadota > Gammaproteobacteria > Burkholderiales > Nitrosomonadaceae > Nitrosomonas. The sequence goes on from JAJFJK010000107.1 coordinate 13,122, forward strand.
AAATCATTAAACTTGGGGTATTAAGATATACACCGGCAGGCGTCGCAGTCATTGACTTTACAATCAATCACACTTCACGCCAAATAGAAGCAGGTATTACTCGCCAGGTTTTATGTGAGATTTTTGCTGTGGCATTAGGTCAGATGGCAATAACAATTGCCGACTTTAAAATAGATTCCATGGTAAAGCTCACTGGTTTTCTTAATCGCAAAAGTCGAATAAATCAACAACTGGTATTGCATGTCGATAACATCGTACAAATTTAATCAGTAAACAGGAAAAAATATGGCTCGTTTTACAAGACGCAAAGACAGTAAAGAGAAAGAAAGAGAAAGAAAAGCAAATCGTCCTTTATTCAAGCGCAAAAAGTTTTGTCGTTTTACCGCTGAAGGCATTAAAAAGGTAGATTATAAAGACATCGAAATTTTGAAAGATTTTGTCAGTGAAAACGGCAAAATCATCCCTGCGCGTATTACCGGTACGCGTGCATTTTATCAACGTCAGCTGGGCACTGCTGTTGAGCGTGCGCGCTTTCTTGCATTATTGCCTTACACAGATCGGCACTAAGGAGTAGAAATATGCAAATCATACTGATGGAAAAAATTTCCAATCTGGGACTGTTAGGCGACATCGTTAATGTCAAAAGCGGTTATGCTCGCAATTTCCTGATTCCACAAGGAAAAGCAAAGAGAGCGACCGAGCAAGCCGTTGCTGAATTTGAATTAAAACGTGCAGAGCTTGAGATGAATCAAGCAGCCTCATTAGCGACAGCTAATGCAGTTGCAGAGAAACTGGATGGATTGTTACTGCAAATCACGCAGAAAACAGGTAGCGACGGTAAACTGTTTGGCTCTGTTACCAATTCAAACATTGCCGAAGCACTTGTTGAACAAGGCTTTACTATTGAAAAATCAATGATCCGCATGCCGCATGGCGCCTTAAAGCAAGTGGGTGATTACACGTTAAACATTGCATTACATAGTGATGTATCGGCACATATCACCGTTTCAGTATTGGGTGAAACAACGCTCTAAGTGCTGGGAAGTGCCAATTAAAATTTAATGTAAAAAAAGGACCATTTGAGGTCCTTTTTTTACATCTGTACGACAGCAAGATGATAGAATTCGTTAACGGTGATTTGTGACAAAAGACAATGCATCAAAACGCACACATCACAATTAACAAACTATTGATCGACACCTTAATTCCATAAAAAACCACAGGCAACGAAAGGCAAGTAATTGTTATATTAATAAAAAACAGCCAATAAAAACTGTCTAAACAGTTCTTCCCTTGCGGATCATTTCATTCTTGTATCGCTTTTTAACAGGGTAACTATGGCGCAACCATCAATTAGTATCAAACATGATCAGCTTGTAGAATCCTTTAAAACCCCACCGCATTCCATTGAAACGGAACAATCTGTGCTGGGTGGATTAATGTTAGATAACCATGCCTGGGACAAAGTCGCCGATATCATTACAGACGATGATTTTTATCGTCATGATCACAAGCTGATATATCACCACATCTGCAAACTGATAGAACATAACAAGCCTGCTGATGTTGTCACGGTTGCAGAATCACTGGAATTATCAGCAGAATTACAAACTGTCGGTGGACTCGCCTATATCGGCGCCATTGCCCAAAATACCCCTTCCGCAGCAAATATCAAGCGCTACGCTGAAATCGTAAGAGAACGCTCTATTATGCGTAATCTTGCGCAAGTTGGCGTGCAGATCACCGACTCCGCATACAATCCGGCAGGGCGCACTGCGGCAAATCTACTCGATGAAGCTGAATCCAAAGTATTTGAAATTGCGGAAGAAGGCGCACGCGGCAAAGAAGGTTTTATTGATATACAGCCGCTGTTGAAACAAGTTGTTGAACGCATAGAACTGCTCTACAACCGGGACAACCCCAGTGACGTTACCGGCATCGCTTCAGGCTTTCATGATCTTGATCAAAAGACTTCCGGCTTTCAACCCGGCGATTTGATTATTGTTGCAGGCAGGCCATCCATGGGTAAAACTGCTTTTTCCCTCAATATTGCAGAAAATGTGGCGCTTGAACTGGATAAACCCGTGGCTGTTTTCAGTATGGAGATGGGTGGCACACAATTGGCTATGCGTATGCTTGGATCTGTCGGCAGGCTGGACCAACACAAAGTCCGCACCGGTCGCCTGGAAGATGAAGACTGGCCTAAATTAACCCATGCACTCGGAAAACTGAATGACGCGCCCATTCATATTGATGAAAGTGCGGCCCTCAATGCATTAGAACTGCGTGCAAGAGCCAGACGGCTGTATCGCCAGTTTGGTGGACTGGGCTTGATTGTGGTGGATTACTTGCAACTTATGTCTTCTACTCGCCAGGGAGAAAACCGGGCCACCGAGATTTCAGAAATTTCACGTGCGCTAAAAGCCCTGGCTAAAGAATTAAAGGTGCCGGTCATTGCACTGTCTCAATTAAATCGTAGCCTTGAGCAACGCCCCAATAAACGCCCAGTCATGTCAGATTTACGTGAATCCGGTGCAATTGAGCAAGATGCGGATGTTATTCTTTTCATTTACCGGGACGAAGTTTACGATCCAGATACACAAGACAAAGGCATGGCGGAAATCATCATTGGCAAACAAAGAAATGGCCCCATTGGAACCGTGAACCTGACTTTCCTGGGTGAATATACGCGCTTTGAAAGTTACGCCAGAACAGAATACTACTAAACAATAGTTTATAGCATTAAACCGGCTTTGCGTCGCCGATGCCCAGTTGCCCAACTACCAATGCATTAATGACTCAAAACAACCCGATAGTGGGCATCGCCACTTGCCAAACGGGCCAATGCTTCATTCACCTGGTCAAAACGATAGGTTTCAATAACCGGCTTGATGTTATGTTGTGCCACAAAATCCAGCATTGTTCTCATACTGGCAGGACTGCCTACAGGTGAACCGGAAATTGAACACTGCCGCAAAATTAACGGAAAAACTCCAATATCCAATGGCTCCAGTGTTGCCCCCACAAAATGCAGGCGACCTTTAGGACGTAGCGTGGCAAGATAAGAATTCCAATCAAGTTTCACATTAACCGTCGACAAAATCAGATCAAACTGCCCTGTCGCAGATTCCAGTTCAACCGACTGCTGTGAATTCAAAGTAGCATGTGCACCCAATTCCAGCGCCTCAGTGCGTTTCGATTCGCTGGAAGTAAAAGCCGTCACATGACAACCCCATGCCTTTAGAAACTGTAGCGCGATATGTCCCAAACCGCCAATACCAATCACAGCAACCCTGGCAGTTGGTCGGGTATCATATTGCAACAATGGATTAAAAACAGTGATGCCCGCGCAGAAAAGTGGTCCGGCACTTCGTGCATCGATAGCATCTGGTAGCGCCACTACACTGGCCACATTAGCGCGTACTTTATCGGCAAAACCACCATGACGCCCCACAATCGTCAGCTCAGCATGTGTGCAAAGATTATGATCACCGGACATACAAGTCGTACAAGTCATACAGTAACCTGAGTGCCAACCCAAACCAACACGCTGCCCCGGCTTAAGCTGGCGCACAGATTCCCCGCTGTCCACAATCACACCAATGATTTCATGACCGGGCACAAATGGGTATTGGGTAATCCCCCATTCATTATTCAACATACTCAGATCACTATGGCAAATACCGCAATGCTCAACAGCAATCTCAACATCTTCTGCACCCAAAGGCCCAGGGTCATACTCAAAAGGCTGAAGCTTCTCCCCAGGCTCGAATGCCGCATATGCTTTTATCATCACACCACCTTTACGCTATTTAACAGGTTATGTTTAAACATCTGAAACAGAAAATTGAACAGAAAAGTTTTAAGTGAAGTTTCAAATGATACACGGGAATTCGATTTATGGGCGCCTCTAAAAATACAGAGCTCGCCCAAATGCAAGGCGCTGAAAAGGTTTTGTAGCGCAGCATAGGGTTGATATGGCAGCAAGAAATTTTTTTCGCAATGCAGCAGTTGGGAAGAAGTCTAGATTTTTAGAAGTGCCCTTATGATGTTGCGTATTCCAAGTATCCATAATAGCTTGGCATAAACTTCATAACGCTTCCGGGTATTGTTTCGTGTGACTGAACCCATTATATTTCAGATGCCAACAGAGACAAATCCTACCCGTTGATTTACAATCGATAAAACGCATGAATCAATACCTTGCTCTCAAACCCTCATGCGTTTAAAACATAGCGCAGGTAATTTTCATCACAAAACATCTGTGCACCTATGATTATTTTCTTTAGCTGGTTTTTGCCAGCTTAATCTGACGAGAATATAAAATGACAGACATTACTACTATTTTAGGCGATGAAAGTGACAAACTTCTCAATCATGTGTGCGAGGGTATACCCAAACGTGACTTGCATGTACCAGGACCCGATTTTGTTGACCGCGTAGTCGCTGCCAGCAATCGCAAAGCCAGCGTACTGCGCAACCTGCAGGCACTATACAATCATGGCCGTTTGTCTGGTAGTGGCTATGTCTCATTGCTACCGGTAGATCAAGGCGTAGAACATTCTGCCGGCGCATCATTTGCACCAAACCCGATGTTTTTCGATCCTAGTAATATTGTTGAACTGGCCATAGAAGGCGGTTGCAATGGCGTGGCTTCCACACTTGGCGTACTGGCAAGTGTTGCACGAAAATATGCGCACAAAATCCCCATGATTCTTAAAATCAACCATAATGAATTACTCACCTACCCCAACAAATTTGACCAGACCCTCTTTGCCAGTGTCGATCAGGCATTTGATATGGGTGTCTGCGCAGTGGGTGCAACCGTATTTTTTGGTTCTGAAGAGTCACGTCGACAAATCGAAGAAATATCAGAGGCATTTGAGCACGCACATAGCCTCGGCATGGTAACCATATTATGGGCCTACCTGCGTAGCCCTGCGTTCAAAACATCCGACACCGACTATCACACAAGTGCTGATCTAACTGGTCAGGCCAATCATCTGGCGGTAACCATTGGCGCAGATATTGTCAAACAGAAAATGGCTGTCAACAATGGCGGCTACAACGCCATTAAATTTGGCAAAACCAATCCCAAGGTATACAGCGAACTGACCACCGATCACCCGATTGATCTGGTACGTTACCAGGTCGCAAATTGTTATATGGGACGTGTTGGCATGATTAACTCAGGCGGCGAATCTGGCAGCGATGACCTGCATCAAGCCATTCGTACCGCCGTAATTAATAAGCGTGCTGGCGGCATGGGCCTGATTTCCGGACGCAAGGCGTTTCAAAAACCATTTGCTGAAGGTGTAAAACTACTCAACGCAATTCAGGATGTATATTTATCAGAAGATGTGACCATTGCCTGAATCCATTAAAGCAATACTTACATAACAGTTTCGATAAACCAAGCACGCGCGTGAATGTGAATTGGGGATGTAGGCCAGGAACAAGGTTTGCATTTTCTTTCCGTTCGACGCTCATTTGTTTGAAGTTTTACTCACGATTGGCGAAGGTGGTTAATAGCTTCTCAATTTTTTTTGCTGCATATGATGAGTGCAGAATACTTGTATGATCTTCATTAAACCCCACCGTCTTAATGGCCGCATCTTGAGCTTCAGCTTTTAATTGACTCACCAAAGAGACAATCCCGTCGTCGTTTCCATTGGTGAAAGGATTTCGGCCACCTTTAAAGCTAAAAAACAGGTGAAATTCAATATTATCCGATAATTGCGTTTGGAAAAGCGCCTGTTGAAAGGGACTATGGGGAACCATATCAATCCACGAAGGGATTACGACAGGCGCATGGTCAACGCCGATTTGAGCAGCTTGGTGTCCTCCCCATGGGGTCGACATCGTGAGGAAGAGCACCTTGAGCGGTTGCTCAACATCTTTTTGTGCAATCGTATTTACGAAAGATCTGGAAATTAAACCTCCCATGCTATGAGCAATAATCACAAGCTTTTCAAATTTATTTGGCACCAAAACCTTACTTAGTGACTGAGCCAGAAAATCGGCAGTCATGTTGAGTCGAAGCCCTGAAGGATAATAGAACAACCAGGGTTGATAGCGAGTACGATCTAAATCATGAATAAGTGAAGTCCATTGCTTCGGGTCTCCACCCACACCATGGACAAATAAAACTGGTATTTTCTCAGGATCATATGGTTCCAGAAAGAAGACGCCTCCACCTATCGTTAGCAGAAACTGAATGGGTTCCCACAAACCTAATTGACCATTTTTTTGTGAAAATCTTGGATCCTCAAGCGTAACGATTTCACCTACGCTTATTTTAGGTAAATCAAGTTCCGCCCTCGTGGCTAATGTAGTTAGATCGGGTGACTCAGTTAAGGATACGTCATCAGGATATTTTAGCGTCAGATTCAGACTGGAAAGATCCTCTCCTGACTTGACGTTAATCACAGTTGCGTTGTCAACATAACTAGCATACTCAGTTGGCTGATAAATCAGATCTTCATTCGCGTCCTCAAAACCGGCAATGAGATACTGACCCGACATACGAACAAATGTGAAGGTTCCGGGTGTGTGATGGATAGAGTATGCGACAAGTTTCTTTTCATTGTTCAGGAGTTGATACAGCAAGACAATTAGCGGTTTCTTGTGTGGAGACGTACTCGAAATGGTTCCCTGGAGAAGTGATGTTTGGTTAAGAATAGCCACTTCTTTGCCTAATTTCTTGAAAGTACAGCTCGTTAAAAAGACAAAGATAATTCCACAGAAAACAAGGCGAAGAAGAAAATTTATACCAACTTTCATAATGAATATTTCATGTTTTCCACGCACCTATAATCGGTTAAGAATAATCGTATTATGGCTCTTGCAACTTTTTAGCGTTTAACTCCAACAGTTGATACAATTTTCTGGCTAGCCAATTAAAACAGAATATCTGTAATATCCACTATACCTCACACAAACCTTAGCGGCCATGCGCTTTATCGATTGCCTCACGAATTCCCTTGACCCATTTGTCAAACGTTCCTTCTACATCTGCCCACGTAGACCACGGTTTGGAATTAAACACGCGACTGCCTTTTGAGTGATCCACTACCACTGCGTCAATCCGATTGGTGAGCGCTTCACGAAAAACCCCTTCAACAGTAACTTCCCTAACGCTGACTGCAAATACCATTGGCAGTCTCACAACAGCCCCGGCTGCTATTGCGGCGACATTTGCGGCGCCACCGCCATCCCACGCTTTGAGGTTCGATATTGTGAGTGAAGTCCTCATGGTGTTAGCTTGTGATCGAGTGCCGATCTCATAACCCGCCTCGCTAAGTTCCTTGATTATGGCATTACGGAAATATTGCTGCATTTTCCCAACTTGCTCGGCATCTAATTCTTCCATTTCCGGGTCGGTATAGTTCACTTGTACTGGATCGATGATAAATCGATTATACGCAGCAAGTGTCGGTACGCCCGGCCGCTTGTAGACCTATGTCTGTGTTTGGCTGTTATCGAGCAAAAGTCCTGAAGTATTCTCGATAATTGAATAGTCTTTTACTGTTTTACTTGTAGGCGCGCATGCGGAGAGTGTGACCAGGATGGCGAGCATCATCAATATGAAACCTGTTCTATAAATATAAGTCACTGCAATCACTCCCGGTATTTAAAATTCTTCTGTTAAGATAACACCATATACAAACAAAACATACACTCCCATAAGCAACTGTTTATTATGCATTTACACTTACGTTTAACTGCCAGATTGATAGCACTTTTTCTTGCCGGATGCGCTACCGTTGGGCCAGATTATGTGCCGCCAGAAAAAACGATTCCCGAGAAATTTAATACTACACTGAGCGAAGATCAAAAAACCAAATTAACACTTCCTGAAACAGGAAAAAAAGCAGATACGACGATAACGGAATCCACCAAACAAGTGACTCCCGCGATGTTGGCTGACTGGTGGGATACTCTGGAAGATCCATTGTTAACCCGATTAGTTGAATGGGCTATAAGGGGTAATCTTGATCTACAGCTCGCGCAGTCACGATTGCGGGAAGAACGCGCTTTTCGGGGCATTGCCAGAGCGGGACTGTTTCCAACAATCGAAGGTGACGCCGCATTGACGCGCCAAAAATCCAGTGGACAATCCGGTAGCGGCGATGAAGTTGATCTCTATTCCTCGGGCTTTGATGCCAGTTGGGAAATTGATTTATTTGGTGGCATCAGACGCTCGATTGAATCAGCACAAGCATCCGTTGAAGCACGTGAAGAAGAGTTAAATGACACGCTGGTGACTTTAGTGGCTGAAGTCGCTATAAACTATATTGAAATTCGTGCCTTTCAAGCCCGACTTGAAGCTGCTGTTAACAACTTGGAATCTCAAGATGAAACGCTACAAATAGTTCAGGATCGGTTAGATGCTGGCCTGACTACGACGCTGTCTCTGGAACAAGCGAAATATAACCTGGAAAATACCAAATCAGAAATTCCAACATTACAAACCGGTATCGAACAAGGTAAAAATGGTCTTGCAGTGCTGCTTGGGGAGTTCCCGGGGTCATTGGCAGAAGAATTGGAGCAGTACCAAAAAATTCCAACGGTGTCTGTTGAAGTAGCTGTTGGCGTTCCGGCAGATTTGTTGCGTCGCAGGCCGGATGTCCGACGTGCAGAGCGGGAGTTGGCTGCGCAAACCGCACAGATTGGCGTGGCCACTGCAGACCTTTACCCCAGACTGTTCTTGTTTGGTTCTGTAGGACTTGAATCCATTTCTGCAGCCAGTTTCTTTACAGGGCCCGCTGCTGCCTTCCAACTTGGGCCACAAATCACATGGCAGATCTTTAATGCGGGCCGTATTCGACAAAATATAAAAATTGAAGGTGAGCGACAGAACCAGGCGCTGATCCAGTATGAATCTTCGGTATTAACTGCAGTAAAAGATGTGGAAAATGCGCTAATCGATTTTGCGAACGAACAAGTTCGCAGACAAGCTTTACTAAAATCCACACAGTCAGCAAAATCAGCAGTTAGCCTGGCGCGTGAGTTATACACTGCAGGCTTAACTGATTTTATTGGTGTATTGGATGCAGAGAGGGCATTATTTTCCTTTCAAGATCAACTGGCATTGAGTGAAGGAAAAGTTACTTCGAATTTGATTCGTCTTTATAAATCATTGGGTGGCGGGTGGAAACCATTGATGCAAGATGCGCCGCAAATAGTTATAGATCAGCAGCAAACGCAATTTGAGGAACTTTGACTTGATAAAATCAAAATGGCTTATTTATATTCTTGGGCTTTCTTTACTGGCTATTATTTCTGGCTGTCAAAACGATGATAGTAATTCTACCGCCCAACCACAACAACCTGCTCCAGCAGTAATGGTTACTCCGGTAGTTCAAGAAGAAGTCACTAAAACACATGAACTGGTGGGCCGCACCGCCGCACTCAAAACGGTCAATTTAGTAGCTCGTGTGCAGGGTTTTCTGGAAAAACGGAATTTCAAAGAAGGCGAAGGTGTTCAAAAGGGCGATATTTTATTCGTTATCGAACAAGCGCCTTATCAAATCGAAGTCAAGGCCGCACAAGCAAGTGTAACCGAGGCTAAAGCCACTTTGCAGAATGCTGAATCTTATTTGCAACGTCTAAAAATGGTGCGTCAAGGCGGAGTATCGCAAATGGACCTTGATAAGGCCAGCAGTGAATTTCTTAGGGCACAAGCTCAGTTAACAAATGCCCAGGCCATGTTGGATCAAGCAAAATTAAATCTTAGCTACACTGAAATTCGTTCTCCAATCGATGGTCGAATTGGCCGTGTTTCTGTCAGCCTTGGGAACCTTGTCTCGCCAGAGACTGGCACTTTGGTAACAATTGTACAAATTGACCCCGTGTATGTGCTATTTACGGTGAGTGAAGTTGATGTCATTACAGAATTTCAAAGACAGGTCGCGAAAGGAGAGTCGACTATTTTTATTCCCAGAATTCAATTGGCCAATGGAACCATTTACCCCTTTGAAGGAAAGCAAGACTTTATCAGTCACATCGTTGATGAAAAGACCGGAACCATCACGATTCGGGCAATTTTTCCAAACCCCAGTACAAAAGAATTACCCGGTGGTCAGACAAATACACCGCATAGCCGCCGCTTACTGATGCCCGGACAATTTGTTAAGGTTTTGGTAAGGCAAAGTGATGTGGCAGCGGAGCATGTTATTCCCCAGGCGGCGATTCAGGAAGATCAAAGTGGGAAGTATGTTCTGGTTGTTGATACTGAAAACCGCGTGCAAAAACGTTCAGTGGCAGTTGGTGACAGGGTCGGTGTGAATTGGGTCATTAAACAAGGTTTGCAGGTGGGAGAGTTAGTAATATCTGAAGGTGCGCAAAAGGTTCGTCCAGGCATTATCGTGCAAACCGCCATGGCGGTTTCTTCTCAACCGGTTGAGAAGTAATAGATGTTCAGTAATTTTTTTATTGAGCGCCCTCGCTTTGCTTTCGTCATTTCTATTGTAATCGTACTTGCTGGCCTGATATCCCTATTAAAACTACCTGTTTCTCTATTCCCTCAGATTACACCACCGCAAATACAAGTCAGTGCTGCATACCCAGGCGCTAATGCCCAGGTTGTGGAAGAGACTGTCGCTGCACCAATTGAATCGGTAATTAATGGTGTCGAGGGTATGCTTTATATGTCCTCAAAAAGCGCCAATAATGGAACATACACACTAGACATAACATTTGAAATCGGGACTGACGCTGACATGGCAACAGTGAACGTCCAGAACCGGTTGTCACTAGCCACGCCAAAATTGCCAGTGGATGTCACCCGCTCAGGAATTTCGGTACAAAAACAATCCTCCGAATTTCTACAAATTGTTTCTTTTTCATCGCCTGGTGGAACTTATGATCAGTTGTTTCTAAGCAACTTCATTAGTTTGAATGTGAAAGATGTTCTCTCCCGGGTGCCAGGTGTCAGCAAGGTTTCTATTTTTGGTGCACAAGATTATTCGATTCGGATTTGGTTAAACCCGGATCGAATGGTGAATTTAGGCATCACCACTGAAGATGTAGTTGCCGCCATCCGCGATCAGAATTTACAAGCTGCAGCCGGACAAATTGGGCAGCCGCCCTTGGCTTCCGATCAACAATTCCAATACACCATTCAAGCTAAAGGGCGGCTTTCTGAAGTTTCAGAATTCCAAGATATTATTATCCGGGCACAAGCAGATGGCTCCGTTGTACAAATGAAAGACATTGCACGTGTGGAACTGGACTCCCAAACATTTGAGATTCTTTCTCGTTTAAACGGTGCTCCTGCTGTTAATTTCGCCATCTATCAGCTGCCAGAAGCCAATGCATTGGAGGTTGCACAGCGCATCGAGACGACGCTAAAACAACTGGCCGAACGATTTCCTGAAGATGTTGAATATACATTACCCTACGATTCCACTCGATTCATAAACAACTCTTTGACAGAGTTGGTTCAGACGCTGTTTATTGCTTTAAGTTTGGTCATTCTGGTAGTTTACATTTTTATCCAAGATTGGCGTGCCACTTTAATCCCAGCACTAGCTATTCCTGTATCACTGATCGGAACCTTTGCTATTTTGTTGGCTATGGGCTATTCCATCAACACCCTGTCATTGTTTGCACTGGTATTGGCAATTGGCATCGTTGTAGACGATGCAATTGTGGTAGTAGAAAATGTCCAGCGTCACCTACAGGAAGGATTATCTCCACAGGATGCAACCAAAAAAACAATGGGTGAAGTTTCCGGCCCTATTATTGCCACCACTTTGGTTTTATTAGCGGTATTTGTACCAATTGCCTTTCTAGAAGGTATTTCAGGTCAACTTTATCGCCAATTTTCAGTAACGATTGCCATAGCTGTTTCTATTTCATCGCTCACGGCCTTAACCTTGAGCCCTGCTTTATGCGCCACCGTTCTTAGAAAACAACACACACGTCCTTGGTTTGCACTTCGCTGGTTTGAAAAGATTTTTGGGAGAGTCTCCGAAGGTTATCTATTTTGCGTAAAAATTGTCGTAAGGCGTTTGGTGCTGACTGCACTGATTTTTTTAATTATAGTAGGTGGTGCATATTGGGTATTCAAGAATACGCCGACAGGATTTATTCCCCAGGAGGATCAAGGTACTATTTTTGTGGATATTCAGTTACCTGATGGCGCTTCTTTGAATAGAACCGATAACGTAGTCAAACAAGTCGAGGCGTTACTCTCTAGTCTTCCGGGTATAGACAATATCGTTTCTTTTGCAGGAACTGGGCTACTTAGTGGCACCAAATCAAACTCGGGAATGGTGATTAGTATTCTCAAGCCATGGGATGAACGCACATCTCCCGAACTATCCAGTGATGCACTTGTCGCTCAAATATGGGGCATGATGGCACAAATTCCCGGCGCCAATTTGATCGCTTTCACCCCTCCACCTATCAGTGGATTAGGCAATACCGGAGGATTTGAATTCCAACTCCAGGACAAAAGAGGCGGTGACCCACAAGATCTTTCTGCGGCAATGCGCGGATTTTTATTCGAAGCCAACCAGGATGCTCATTTACAAAATGTGTACAGTACGTTTCGTGCGGATGTCCCACAGGTAAAGCTGGAGGTGGATCGCCTGCAAGCGAAAGCGCTGGGTATTCCCGTGCAAGAAATATTTTCAAGCTTGCAGACACAACTGGGTTCTCTCTATGTCAACGACTTTAGTAAATTTGGCCGGGTTTATCGGGTAATCTTACAGGCCGAAGCACCCTATCGGAACAATGCTGATGATATCGGGCGTATTTATGTGAGAAGTTCAGAGGGCGTTATGGTTCCTCTTCGAACATTGACAAAAACATCCTCGATGCTAGGTCCTGAAACCCTCACGCGTTTCAATATGTATCGTTCCGCACAAATCAATGGAAGTCCCGGCCCCGGATTAAGTTCCGGGCAAGGCATCACCGCAATGGAACAACTTGCAAAACGAGTACTTCCAGATGGAACGGGGTTTGAATGGTCTGGTATGTCGTTTCAAGAGGTTAAGGCAGGCTCTCAGTTACCCATCATATTTGGCCTGGCTTTAATATTTGTTTTCTTGTTTCTTGTGGCCCAATATGAAAGCTGGTCTATTCCTTGGGGAGTCATTCTTTCCGTTCCAATTGCATTAGCAGGCGCACTCATTATGATGTGGGGAATGGGAAACGTCCTGGATATTTACGCCCAGATCGGCCTCGTCATGCTGGTAGGGATGGCATCGAAAAACGCCATTCTCATTGTTGAGTTTGCCAAGGTGCAAAGAGAGCGTGGCTTGTCGATCACTGAAGCAGCAATAAAATCTGCCCGACTTCGTTTTCGGGCGGTCATGATGACAGCAATTTCCTTCATTCTCGGCGTACTACCGTTAGTTATCGCATCAGGCGCAGGCGCAGAAAGTCGCCAGTCATTGGGAACCGTTGTCTTTGGAGGAATGCTGGTTTCAGCAATTATTGGAACGATCTCAATCCCTGCTTTCTATGTGATCATTCAATCTATGAAGGAAAACATGCGACGACCAAAAACTCGCCTTTAAGGATATGGTGTGGACTGGAAAAAACGCGTGTTAGTTTGCAAAGCGGCAATTAGTAATTGTCTTCTTAAAACTGGACAATAACGTATGGAATTTACCCTTGATTTTATTCAAATATTTTTCTGGGTCATTTATCTGGTTTCACCACTGTTGCTTTTCTTAAGCCTTGTCATTGTCATGTTGAGTCAACTGGTTGGCCGAATTGAAAAATGGAGTCGCTTTGACGCGCTATATTGGTCATTTATAACTGCAACGACAGTTGGTTACGGTGATTTCCGTCCTTTAAAGAAAGCATCAAGGATGCTATCTGTTCTTATTGCATTTGTAGGTGTGATGTTCACCGGAATAATTATTGCGATTACGCTTAATGCGGCTTCTATAGCGTTTGAAAAACATGTTGATAAGCGTGTTATAGAAAAGATGAAAGAGGAATTTGATTAGCAGATTAACAATCACTCTGGATGTTGTTTAATGTTCTTCTGCTAAAATAGCACCATATTACAATTACTGGGTGCGCTACCGTTGGGTCGGATTATGCATTGTATCTCCTTAACATAAAAACTGGTCTATTCGCCAGGATTATTTTGGCTTTAACGCAACCAAATTAACCATAGTTTCCTCTCGCCCCTGCTGCTGCTCTGGGAAACCAAAAAATTCCCGTGCACCAAGGTCCTCCCGACTCCACCAAAGAAAAGGACGAGAAATATTATTTTCTTCAAACTTAAAACCTGCAGATCGAATCAATGCAATATATTCAAGATCGGTTTTCTGCACATCCATAGGGTGGCGAAATAAAAGCCGTATCAGAAAGGAATGGATATAACGTCGGCATGATTCTGCAAATAAAAGTAAGCCGCCAGGCTTCAGAACACGAAAAAACTCTTGGATTGCACGCTCTGGATCAACCAAGTGATGAAATGTCTGGTGACAAAACAACATGTCTACTGAATCATCATCCAGATCAATATTAGCCGCATCGTCGTTCTGCAATTGTACTTCACAGTTACAAAGTGAGACATTATGCTGAGCACGCGTTTGAAATTCTGGATCCACATCCAAACCAATTATCTTCTCAGGATTAAACCGCTGATCCAGCATCCTTAAGGAATGCCCGTGGCCACAACCAACATCCAGAATAACGGGATAACACTGCTTACGATTATTAATCAAAGACTCAAGATCACCCAGTGCCTTTGTTAATACATGCTTGACCCAAGTATCAGTGCTAAGAAACCAAATACCAAACGATGATTCCTTAACCCATGCAACATGTTTTTTATCAGTCTCAGTATTCATGGCATATTTAAATAAAGCGTTAGTAATGCGATAAGAATCTCTTCATATTTTTACGCTAATTTTTGCATAAATAAAGAATATATTCTTCATCAATTTTATAATTCATTGGTTATTCAGAAACTCATAGTACAAGCTATGGCATAATCATTAATCACATAAAATATCAAAACTCATCATTGAGGAGAAAATTTGGTGTTACATCTAAAGAAGATAATAGGTCTTAGCCTATTTATGGTATTCGTCACGGGTTGTACAACAACCGGCAACTTTAAAATCGATGAAGGATCAAAACTTTATCTCTATGAACGCCCAGAAGCTGTCACCGTCTCACCAAGTGGTCAAGTCACCACCAAACCGTACTTTTGGACAGCTGCAGGCATTCCGCCTGGTGGTGGCGTCCCATACCGCTTGGAAAAAGATGGACAAACAACGAAGGAAGGAAGGCTACGTGCAAAATTCCGAGTTGTTTCTATTTTTTGGCCACCATTTGCTTTAATTTACTGGCCTATGGGACTAAATCCTCATATTACCTACGATTTAGTAAACGATACACAAGAGTAGGTCATTTTCAAAAAAATTATTCTAGAAAATGACTCTGTGTTGTCATTTCTTAATGCCACAGGGTCATTTACGATGAACGCTATTTAGTTTAAAGAAAGTGCTGCCACAATTGATGCGTTCAATTCGTCTATCCATATCTGATAGGTTCCATGAATGTACGTCGGCTGGATACCGTTAGCACAGCTCTCAAACCCCGTGACTTTTGTCCGTCCTAGAAATTTGTCCTGTTCAGAACAATAGACCTTCATATGCATACTATTCGCATAATTAATACTGTAGTGCTTTGCCGTATACGTAATATCAACAGCGACCACATGAGCGCGGATAAAATTAATCGCTAGAATTTTACCTACCTCCACGTCCTGCACACTCCAGCCAGCGGTTCTAGCCCCAACATTAATCGCTGCCCTAACCTGTTGTTGCGAGCGTTCGTGTCCTACGGGATGACCATTTAAGTTGTACAGTGGAATCATCTGTACGCATCCTGTGAAAAACAGCATCGCTAAGATGACGAATAACCGCGACATGGTTTTCATGGATTAACTTTCTTTTGCAAAAATCAAGGAGGTATTGATGCCACCAAATGCAAAGTTATTACTCATGACATAGTTGGTTTCAATTTCTCGTCCTTCTCCGGTTAGATAATCAAGTTGTGCGCACTCAGGATCAAGATTGTCGAGGTTGGCCGTTCCATGGAACCAGCCTTGGTTCATCATATGAATT
>JAJFJK010000108.1 GCA_021774075.1 Nitrosomonas sp.
AGCAGGCATTCAATTTGAAAATTTTCAAACATTTGGTCGTAAACTTCAATTCTTGTTAGAGTATTTCAATGGCAACTCACCAACAGGTCAGTTTTATATAAATAAAGTCGAATATCTGGGCATCGGCGCGCATTATCATTATTGAGCATACGTGCACCTGCTGGCCCTTAGCGTTTATTGATCAGCAACTTAATCTTGCAACACTTCATTTTACATATCAAATATTTCCACTAGAAAGCACAGACGAACGAATATGCAAATCGCGTTGTGGGAATGGAATTTCAATATTGTGCGCTTTGAATTCATGCAAAATTCTTCGATGTAACTCATCAGTTACCGGGAATCTGTCATCCATGTCACGCACAAACACGCGCAATGTAAAATCCAGTGAACTCTCACCAAAACCGACAAAAAATACCGATGGCTCGGGGTCTTTTAGTATCAGTGGCGACTCTTCAATGACCTGTTTGAAAATGCGTAGCGCCTGTTCTTCATCGGAACCATAAGCAATACCGACCGGTATTACCACGCGGGTCATGGTATTACTCAATGTCCAGTTGATGAGTTTCTCGGTAATGAAAATTTTATTCGGCACGATCAATTCTTTCTCATCCCAATCAACCAGCGTTGTTGCGCGAATCTCAATCCGGCTCACTTTACCGGTAACTTCACCGACCGTTACAGTATCACCTACTCGGATAGGGCGCTCAAATAACAAGATGATCCCCGACACCATGTTGGCAAAAATTTCTTGCAAGCCAAAACCCAGACCGACACTAATTGCTGCGACCAACCACTGAACCTCCGACCACTTTCCACCCAACTCACTGGCCACGGCAATAAAAGTAATGATAATCACTGCATAGCGGGTCAGATGAATGAATGCATAGCGACTGCCAGAAGTCATGCGAAATTTTCCGACAAGAAACAAATCAATCAGACTGGAAAAGTTCTTGATGAAAATTAACATCAGCGCCAAATACAACAGGCTGAAAAATACATTAACCAGTGTGATGGGTTGCAGCGATTCCTGCCCATCTATTATGGCCATATGTTGCCACAAAACCACCTGCTCAAAAATTGAAAAAGCGGGCAACAAATCACGCAAAGTCAACCAACAGCCGACAGCTAAAATGGCAATAATTAACGCGTCGAGCAACTTTTCGCTTTGTTGATTGATTTTGGGTATATCCAACACCAGCTCTTCTTCAGGATTAATTGTCGCAGCACCGGTTTTGTCCGTTGCCTGCTCCTGTAATTTGCGTTTTTGTCTGGCGTTTTGCAGCGCCAACTGTCGATTGGTTAGTACCAGCCAACGCTTAACGATTTCATGCAATAACACGGCAAAAAATATTAACCGTAGTAAAAGCACTAATTTATTCTGTAGCTCTAATGCACTTTGATAATATCCGGCAATGGCAAAACCTACGATTATCAATGGGGAAAACACCAAAGCACCATACCAAATATGGCGTATACGACACACCCAGCTGACTGGATTTGCCTGATAAAAATCTTTTCCCAATCCTGTAACAGGATGAGCAAAACGATGGAGAACAAAAGCTAAAGCCAGCAAGACAATAATCAGCGCCATTCTGCCCAATGTGTAGCTGTGTTCAGCATATATTCCATCAGCAAACATGCCAATTAGAAACATTGCAGGAATCACAATAATGCGCACCCATTTTAATTGTCCGTGCAACAGATAAATGCTGTGTTCTTGCCAACCAAATAGCGTTTGTACAAATCCAGCGGGTTTAAATAATTGGTAAAAAAACCAAATAATCAGCAAAGGAACCGACGCACGCAATAAACCATCGGCTACCAGATGGCTAAAAGTTGCCACCTGATTATTGATCAGCAACAACCATCCTGGCCATGCCAGCAGTATGGAAAACGGTAGCGCCAACAGAAGAACATAGCCCAAGCCATAGAAAGTAAACGCAAAGCGATCAGCATACGGCTTACTGGCTTTTTCCAGCAGATTCTGTAAACGTATATTGATTGCTCGTCTAAACCCAAGTAATAAGGCAGTTATTAAAAAGCCTAATAACGCAAACAACGGTTTAGCTTGTGCGCTATGTTTTATATCTGCCGCCAGTTGCTGCCAATGCGATAGTTGACCGAACCAAAGAATAGAGTCAAGAATTTCACCCGCATAATGCTTATTGATCACCGGCGCACTGGGCACCCACAACAAACGCTCGTTCAAATAGCGATCAAACTTCTCACCCAACGTGACCAACTGTTCCAGGGAATAATTAACATCAATGACCGTTCTTGCATATTCTGAATAAACCGAAGTGAGCTTTTTAACCAATTCTTTTTGATTATTCAGCAAACCACGCAATTCAACACTAATGTTAAATTTTTCAGCTTCATCAATATCACCCTGTACATGAAGCGACATCCTGAACTGCAAAGCTTTATCTATATCAGCTAGAGATTTCTTCACCTCACCCAACTTAAATTGTTCCAGATTAGCTAATGCAACCTCCTCCTTCAAGCTGTCAATTAAGTTTTGATTGCCTTTAGTCAAAGGCAGATTGCGGCGTTGCTCACGCAATAAATTACCCAATGAAGGGCTGAGTCCGGCCAAATTAATTTTCTGTTCAGCACTTTGAAAATCATGCTCCAACTGCTTGTGGCGGGCTTCTATTTCATGCTTCTGATCTTGATGCTGCTCCAGATTTTGGGTGGTTTCCATTAATAACTGGTTATAACGGATACTTTCCCGAGTAGCTTCTTGTATGACCGGATGCTTGCTGGACGCTTCTTTCTGTGCCTGAATTAACACTGTCCGCTCTTTCTCGATATCCTGTTGCCTTTTCTCAATCAGGTAATTATCCAATTGTAAAATCAACCCTGACAACTGTTTACTTTGCAAATTCAGTAACTGCAATTCGAGTTTCTGCGCTTCTAAGCTTAACGGATAAACGATATTCTCAAGACTCAGATTATTCAATACCGCCTTTAACTTGCTGAAACGACTACCCAACTGAGCTTGGCGTGCCTTGACTTCAAATTTATTCAATGTTCGCGTATTCAGTGCTGCCTGCTCTTGCTGGGTATTGGCCAGCCTATTATTAGTCTCGGCTATTTTTTCCCTGATTTGTTGCTGTGATTTAAGCTGTTCTGCAATCTGGATTTCTAATCGGCTAATAGAAGAATTCAGTTCATTTAGATTGGATTTTTCAATAACCAGACGCTGCTCCAGATCATCAATGGGATAATTTAGAAATTTCTCCGCTTGCTGATTTTTTAACTGGTCTTCTGTTTCGTTGATGCGTTTTTCTAGTTGCTTAATTTCAGAAGGTAGATTTTTTAGCTGATTCTGAGTTATCTGTCTTTCCTGCTCCAGAATCAGCAATTCTTCGAGATTAGCTTCAGCAGCGTAATAAACGGCTAGAATTCTTTGCTTAAGCGTTTCTTCAAGCGTAGTTTTATTCGTTACTGCATCAATTTTTTTCTGGATTGCCGCCAATGTTATTCCTGATTGATTAGCGGTGTTGATAAAAGGTTTTGCAACAGGTGTGACTACCTGAGCAAGCGACACATAGGTTGGCAAGAGAAAAAGTAACAGAAAAAAAACAGTCGAGCGAGTTACTGTGTTCATATCAATCATTCATGCAGACGAGAAGCTAGCAGAATAGCCGATATTATTTAATTAGTCTTTCTGTTAGCGTACAAAATTCTCCACGCATACTTCAAATATACGGCGCTATTTCACGTTGCAAAAATTGATGAAAATGTACCATACCGGCTTCCATGGGCATCTGATAGGGGCCTGTTTCATTGATATTTTGCTCATATAACGCACGGCGACCGGCTGTTATCAAGCGGCAAATCTCATCATCTTCAACTGCGGTTTCCTGGTATGCCGCCTGTTCAGCTTCTACAAACTCGCGCTCAAACAAAACAATTTCTTCCGGATAATAAAACTCAACCACATTTTTACAACTTTCAACACCGGTTGGCAGAATCGTGCTGATCACCAGTGTATGCGGATACCATTCCACCATAACATTTGGATAATAAAGCAACCAAATCGCTCCATGTGGCGGTATTTCACCTTCGGCCTGTTGTATTACCTGCTCATGCCACTTGGCATAAACCGGGCTGCCAGAGCGTTGCAAACGTGCATTATTAACAGCCACTGTCTGTACACTGTACCAATCACCGAATTCCCATTTGAGTGCTTCAGTGTTCACAAAATGACCTAATCCCGGATGAAACGGGTCGACATGGTAATCTTCCAGATAAACCTCAATAAAGGTTTTCCAGTTGCAATCATAATCATCGATTTGAATACGATCCAGCATGAAACCAGAAAAATCTAAATCTTTCAAGGCACTTAGATTAGCCATATCTTGTGCAACGGGTCGGCTACCTGTAAATAGCAATCCATTCCAGTTTTGCAATGGCGTTTGTTGCAAATTGAGGCATGGATTTTGATCAAAATGCGGGGCGCCCAATAACTTACCATCCAGCGCATAAGTCCAACGGTGTATTGGGCATACAATGCTTTTGGTATTACTCCTCCCATTTAATAACTGCGCTTGTCTGTGGCGACAAATATTTGAAAGCAATTCAATGCCCACTGCATTACGCACCAGCACTTTGGCATTGTTCACCCATTCCTGCACGTAATAATCCCCAACATTTGGCAGCATCACTTCATGACCAATATAGCCCGGTCCCTGGTCAAACAAAAGATGCTTTTCCACCTCAAAAATTTTCGGATTCAGGTACCAATCAACCGGCAGTTGCACTGATGTTTTACTCAGTTGTAGAATCTCAGCATTGCTAGACACCCTATATCTCCCAAAAAAACAGCGGAAAAATACACGAAAAGACAAAAATATAAAAGTCATTTCTTTATGATAGGAACATCAGGAGTCTGTCGGACTTAAGTGATCGTAGCGAGCAAAGTGGGAAAGAGGAATTAGGTTGATTCAATTTTGAGGCGCATAGTTATTCTATTTGACGATAAATTGAGCCAATATAAGCCTCTTGCCCCACTTGCACAGTAGATTAATCTGAAGTCCGACAGACTCCTAGCCATAATAGCAATCTTGATAGTAGAATGTCATTGCGCTTCTATAAGTTATCAGAATAAAATTATTAAAACATTCATACATAAAAATAAATTGTCTTAATTAATCGAACTCAACTAAACAAAGAGAGAGCACTTTAATGAAATCTAAACAACACATAAGCAATAAAGCACGGGTATATTTGCTGCCTGCAGCACTCCTTTTCAGCCTTGCAGCATGTGACAGCGGGACCAGCCTGCCCGGCAGTAGCGGCACAAGCATACCGACAAGTGATCCCATCATATTACCTTCGGGTTCAGCAACTGGTGTATTACTGGGGAGCACACCGGTTTCCGGCGTTTCCTATAACGCTTCATCCGGCAAATCAGGTGTAACCAATGAAGAAGGTAGTTTTGACTTTACTTACGGTGACACCATCGAATTTAAGATTGGTAATTTAAGTTTGGGCAATGTTCCTGCAACAGAAATTATTACCCCAATCACTTTAGCAGAAGTGAATGAAAACAAATTACAGAACTTAATCACGCTACTGCAATCATTGGATGCTGATGGTGACCCATCCAACGGCATCAGTATTTCAGACGATACCGCCGCCGCACTCAGTGGTTCAATTAACCTGGAAGGCAACACGGATACATTTGCAAGCTCAGCCAATTTGCAAGATGCACTTGAAGCAGGTGGTATTGATGGTGAAGTCAAAACACCTGAAGAAGCCAACGAACTCTTTCTCGCGCAAAGCTTTAATTCATTCGACGCCTATACATGGGCGACCCATGACGGTAGCGTAGCCAGCATGTTACGCGTTGCAAATGATGGCAGCGGAAACTATTTACATGGTTCAGCCCGGCCCGATGATTCTTGTGATGAAAACAGGGTATGCCGTGGCCGCGTCATCTACAAGGCAGGCGCTGAATTTGGTACTGGAAATACAACAGAAGTGGATGCCAGAGGATTTATCCTTCTGGGTGAGCCGATTGTAGATACTAACCTCAGAGATGGTTTATCGTACCCAGCTGCGACCAGACGGGCCCGTACCGACGGCTTGGCATTAATTTATTCAGACATTGTTGCTTTACCGCTTGAACGGGAACAAAAAGGCCTCTTTGCCGATATTTTCCATATCGGTGGCGCATCAAGTACTGTATCCGCTAAAAGAGGCGCTGTTGCCGAAACAGTCATTGTAGACACACGACTCAGAAGAGTTGAAAATGATCCAACTGGAATTGTCGGCGCTTGGGCATATGATCAAGACACCATCAATACCCGAACAGCCATTTTCTTCCCGGATGGAAAATTATTTCTAGTTGATCCAACCGGTGAAACACAACGCGAGGAACAAGAAGCTTGCGCCAACCCAGGTGTTGAATTTGCGAACTATTCCTTTAACAAAGGTGCCAATTCATTGAATATTTCAGGATTCACCTACAATACCGATGGATGTATCGGCCTTTCAAGTCTCGAAAGCAACGAAGCACATAAATTCACAATCAGCTCGGACGGTGATACAGCCGTACTTGAGAAACATGGTGATGAGCCAGTAACGGTGTATCGTATCTCTGGATAATCCCGTATTACACAGAAGGCTACCCGGTCGTTAAGAGCAGCCTTCTGTGGCAGATCATATTAGCAAAATTAAGTAATGTGGTCGAGTAGACCGGCACTCCAATATATTGGATTCACACCCAATAAAAGTTGTAACCAAGCCCCTCACAGAAAAGTGCTGGCGCTATTTACGCACACGGCTCCTCGACAACACGCTTCACCTTTAAGT
>JAJFJK010000109.1 GCA_021774075.1 Nitrosomonas sp.
GCTGGGTAACTCTACCGCATCCCATTCAACACCGTTGATACCGGATACACCAAGGTCATCCACTTGTGTCAACAAGTGATGCAAGCCATGACCAAACTCATGAAATAAAACAATCACTTCATTATGCGTAAATAAAGCAGGACGCAACTTACCATCGATACGAACAGGCGCGGAGAAATTACACGTTAGATAGGCCACAGGTGTCTGTACAGATGGGTTGCCCGGTGCCTTTTCTATGCCCCGACGTGTCACCGCATCATCCATCCATGCACCGCCACGCTTAGTAGAACGCGCATATAAGTCGAGATAAAACTGCCCGATCAATTGACCATTTGCATCGTTAATGTCGAAAAACTTCACATCAGGATGCCAACATTGCACATTTCGTGGTGCCTTAGCTGGAATTATTGAAATACCGTAGAGCTTCTCAACCAGTTTAAACATACCCGGCAGCACCTTGTCCTCAGGGAAGTACTGCTTAACTTCCTGATCTGAGAATGCATATTGCTGCTCACGTAATTTTTCGCTGGTATAAGGCAGATCCCAGGCTTCCAGTTTAGGCAGATTTAACTGCTCCGCCGCGAACTGTTCCAATACCTGCAAATCTTTTTGTGCAAATGGCTTCGCTTTTACCGCCAATTCTTTTAGAAAATCCAATACCTGTTGCGGCGATGTCGCCATTTTTGGCGCCAATGAAACTTCCGCATAATTCTCATAGCCGAGCATTTGTGCCTCTTCCTGACGCAGCGCAAGCATCTCGTTTATAAGTGGCATGTTATCCCAATCCTCTGAGACTGATTGACTATCGACCTCACTGGCACGGGTTGCGAAGGCATGATACATCTTTGCGCGCAAACTGCGGTTATCCGCGTATTGCATAACCGGCAAATAAGAAGGCATATGCAAAGTAAACTTCCAACCTGACTGAGCATCTTTTTCGGCCAATTCTTTTGCCGTTTGCAATACATCTGCCGGAATACCAGCCACTGCCACTGCCTCAGCGTCTTCAATCAACAGTGAGAAATGATTGGTCGCATCCAAAAAATTATCGCTAAATTTGGAGGACAGTTTAGATAATGACTCTTGAATCTGCATGAAACGCTGTTTTTTTTCAGCGGGCAATTCCGCACCACCCAAGCGAAAATCTCTTAACTCATTCTCGACAATTTTCTGCCGTGCCACTCTCAGATTCCCAAACTCAGTACTGGCACGCAATTGTTTGAGTTTCTCAAACAATTGCTGATCCTGTGACAATTCCGCATAAAACTGAGTAATCAGCGGTAAATTCGCGTTATAAATTTCCCGTAATTCTGAACTGTTCATGACCGCATTCAAATGTGACACTTGCCCCCACGACCGCGATAAACGTTCATTCGCGTCCACCATTGGCTGAACAAATGTTTGCCAGGTTGGCGCATTATGATCATCACGTACTTTTTCTATTGTGGCGCGGTTCTCACGCAACAGTGCTTCTACTGCTGGCGTGATATGTTCGTTGCTGATATCTGCGAAACGTGGCAGTCCAGAAAAATCAAGTAATGGATTTGACATATTATTCCAAAATAACGAATTAAAAATAAATGACTTACAACGTGCGAAGCTTACAACTTATGTATAAATGAACATGGTACCCTACACTATTTAAGTATATCTATCGTACACAACATGACCATTTACCAACGTGTATTTAACCACGCTAGGTAATTCCATGCCTAAAAATGGCGTATTTTTACCCTGGCTCAATAGCGCAGCTGGCGTAACCTGCCAATAATCTTCTGGATCAAAAACACATAAATCTGCGGCACTCCCAACGGAAACATGACCAGCATCCACACCCAGTATCTGCGCAGGTTGATAGGTAATCTTCGCCAAAACATCAATCAGCGGCAACTGCATCTCCAAACCCCATTTCAGAGTTAAGGGCAGCAATAATTCCACCCCCGTTGCACCCATTTCCGCTTGACCAAAAGGCAGCAATTTAGCATCTTCATCAACCGGCGCATGATCTGAACATATGGCGTCAACGGTTCCATCCTGCAAGCTACTGCGTATTGCTTCACGATCACTTGAGCTACGCAGTGGCGGCATCATATGGCAGTTGGAATCAAAGAAACCAATATCCATATCTGACAAATGCATATGATTAATCGTCACATCACAAGTTATCGGCAAACCCCGCTGTTTGGCAACGCGTATCATCCTAATTCCTTCTGCACTGGATACCCGGCATATATGCACCCTGACCCCTGTTTCCTGCGCTAACAATATAATATTCGATAACGCAATGGTCTCAGCGCAAACCGGTACTGCAGGCAAACCTAAGCGCGTTGCAACTTCGCCATCATGTGCCACACCATGATTGGTCAGGTTGATCTCCTGTGGACGCAACCAAACTGCAAAACCGAAAGTCGATGCATAGCGCATCGCCTGCATTAAAATCCTTAGATTCGAGAGCATGCCATCAGGTTGCCCAAAAACCACACAACCGGCATCATTTAACTCTGTCATCTCGGTTAAAAGCTCACCCCGCAAACCTTGTGTTAGCGCACCTATGGGATAGACATGCGCTTGATTAAGATTTTTAGCGCGATATTTGAGCATCTCCACCAGGCCCGGCTCATCCAGTGGTGGATCTGTATCCGGCGGACAGGCAAAACTCGTAACACCGCCGGCAACTGCTGCATTCATTTCAGATTCCAGTGTGGCTTTATATTCAAACCCTGGCTCACGCAAGCGCACGGATAAATCAACGAAACCTGGACACACCACGCATGAATCCGCATCAAGCACACGATTGGCATGAAATCCATCGGGTGGCGTACCGATTGCAATAATTTTACCTGCCGCGATAAAAACATCCTGCACGCCATCCAAACCATTTTTCGGGTCAACCAGACGTCCATTTTTGATATGAATTTTCATGGCCCCTAAACCTGATTACTCGCCAGAATAGACATAACAGCCATGCGTACCGCAATGCCAAACGTCACTTGCGGCAAAATAACCGACTGCTTACCATCAGCCACTACCGAGTCAATTTCCACACCACGATTCATTGGCCCTGGATGCATCACAATAGCATCCGGTCGGGCTAATGCTAATTTTTCCGGCGTAAGACCATAATGCTTAAAATATTCTTCAGAACTGGGTAGATTAGCAGCCTGCATACGCTCCTTTTGCAAACGCAACATCATCAGAACATCAATATCTTTCAGTCCCTTAGCCATGTCGTTATATACACGCACACCCAGCCGCTCCACCATACTTGGCAGTAATGTTTTAGGGGCAATAACGCGAACTTCCGGCACCCCCAAAGTTGTCAGCGCATGGATTTGAGAACGCGCAACTCTGGAATGCAAAATGTCGCCAACAATGGCCACCCGCAAGTTATGGAACTCACGTTTGTAACGCCGTATGGTAAACATGTCCAGCAAGGCTTGTGTTGGGTGCGCATGACGACCGTCACCCGCATTAATAACATGAATATCCGATTGCACATGATTTGCAATTAAATGTGCGGCACCACTTTGCGCATGGCGCACGACAAACATATCAGCGTTCATGGCTGAAAGATTGTCCACAGTATCCAACAATGTCTCGCCTTTGGTTTGTGCTGAAACGGCAATATTTAAATTAAAGACATCTGCCGACAAACGCTTGGCGGCAATTTCAAATGTGGTACGTGTACGCGTACTGGGTTCAAAAAAAAGATTGAAGATTGACTTTCCACGTAACAATGGAATTTTCTTCACATCACGCTCAGTCACCCCCACAAACGATTCCGCCGTATCCAGTATGTTGCGCAAAACCGGAGCCGGTAACCCTTCCATGGTGAGCAAATGCTGCAACACGCCATTATTATTTAATTGCGGGTTTTTGTTGATCATGCCGGAGAACTCTTGTCATACAAGCTCAAGCTAAATTTGCCATCATCTGCACATTGCAATGCCAATTTTTTCTCCGCTGGCAAGTCAAGCGTTGCACCGATATATTGCGCTGCTATGGGTAATTCTCTACCATCCCTATCGACCAAAGTCGCCAAACTAATAGACGCCGGGCGGCCATAATCAAACAGTTCATTAATTGCGGCCCGGGTCGTGCGCCCGGTTTGTAACACATCATCAACCAATAAGATATTTGCACCATCCACATCAAAAGGTATTTCTGATCGTTTAACTTGTGCGTGCAGGCCGATTTTATTGAAATCATCCCGATAAAAAGACACATCAAGCATGCCTAGAGGCTGTGTAATTGAGAATTCCCGATGCAAACGCTCAGCCAGCCAGACGCCGCCGGTACGGATACCTACCAGAGCATAATCTTTGGGCATATCCAGTTGGATTGCTTTAATCAGAATATTGAATAATTTTTCCGCGTCAGGTAGCTGTATGTTGTTCATCGAAAAAAGATTGGAGTATTTGCTGTGCCGCTATCTGGTCCAGTACCGGCTTCTGTTTTTTGCCTGTTACACCTGCTTCCCGCAACACCGCACTGGCTGTTTCTGACGTATAGCGCTCGTCTTTCAGTACCACGTTTATTTTAAAGCGGCCGGCTAAACGCCGTGCAAACCGTTGGCTAAGGTGCGTTAACTCATGCGCTGTCCCATCAACATGGGTGGGCAGCCCCACCACTAATAAAACCGGTTGCCAGGTTTCTATCAATTTAGCAATGGCCGCAAAACGCTGCGCAGTAACCGCACTATGTACAGTCACCAATGGATGCGCCAAACTCAGGAGGCTATTTCCAACCGCCACACCAATGCGTTTTTTGCCGAAATCAAAAGCTAACACCGTTCCATCAAGCGTTTGCCCGGATGTTGTGTATTCTGTTTGTGTGCAAGCAGATTGATCTATCATCAACTATGTATTACGCATGCCCTACTTCATTCGACAAATTTGAAAAATCAACACCCAATAACTGCATGGCTGCCGGCAATCTTTCTTCCGATGACAAATCAAAGATCACATCCAAAGAAGCAGGTACCGAAAGCCACGAATTCTGTGCCATTTCATACTCAATCTGACCCGCGTCCCAGCCCGCATAGCCCAGTGCAATCAGCACTTGATCCGGCCCTTCTGAATTGGCAATGGCAGTTAAAATATCCAGTGATGTCGTCAAACCTACTTCTTGATTAACAACCAATGTTGATTGCCATTGACCAATCGGTTTATGCAATACAAATCCGCAATCCAGTTGAACCGGACCACCAAAAAGCACCGAAGTATTTTCTTCCTGCACAGCTTGCTGTTGTATGCCCAATTGTTTGAAGAGTTTAACCAAGGTCAAATCTGTCGGACGGTTAATCACCAACCCCAGCGCACCCCGCTCATTATGCTCGCAAATATATGTCAAGGTTTTAGAAAAAACCGAATCGACCATGGTTGGCATTGCGATCAAAAAATGGTGTGTCAAATTAATATTCTTCATAACGAAATCAGTTTTCACCTACCCACGATATGAATGACCATTGGCTTTTTTCAAATCAAACCCGATTAAACCCAATACGCTGTTCGAGTCATTACTTTAGACCCCAATTTCATGGTAAATTTTACTGATGACGGTAGTTCTACACCACCGTGAGACATGGCCATGGCTGCATGGCTGGCTTCATCAACACGCATTTGCGTCACAATAGCACGGCTTTTCTCATCATTGTTCGGCAAACGTTGCAGATGGCTTGTTAAATGCGCACCCACTTGCTGTTCTGTTTCTGCCAGAAAACCCAAATTCCATTTATCTCCCAGCGCGCCAGCCAACATGCCGATTGCAAAAGAACTACCGTACCACAGTGGATTAAGAAAACTTTTGCGCCCACCCAGTTCTGCAATACGTCGCTCTGTCCAAGCCAGATGTTCAGTTTCCTCGCGTGCCGCTTGCATCAATGTTTGTTGTACCGCTTCATTACGGGCCGTTAAACCTTGCCCTTGATACAAGGCTTGCGCACAGACCTCACCAACATGATTGACACGCATCAACGCTGCAGACAATTGCTTTTCAGTCTCGCTCATTTCTTTTTCCTGCAAGTCATTACCAGGCACTGGCCGTAATGTTTGCGCAGGGGTCAATAGTGTGCGTAGCGCACCATCAAAACCAATAATGAATTTGTCAATATTGAGCATAATAATTTACTGTATCAACAAAGAGATTTTTCATCTACACCAATCATCAGGATAAAGCATCAAGACAAAAAATCTATTTGCGTCACAGACTCCAAGTAATTTAAAGGATATCCGTTAAAAACCACTACTACAATTGTAACCCCATTTGTCTCGCGAGTAACGTAACAGGGTGCAACACTTCTACGCCTTCCACCATGCCATACAATCCATTCGCAATATGCATGGAACAACCAACATTCGACGTTAACAAATATCTCGCCCCACTCTCCGCTACTGCTTCTATTTTAGCATCTAGTAACATACTAGCGAGTTTAGGCTGATCCATAAAATAAGTTCCCGCCGCACCGCAGCATTGATCATTACCAGCCAATGAGACGACTTGCACATCAGGAATCAGCGAAATTAATTGATACGCATAAGCCTGATCACGCAAAACATTACGTAATGTGCATGGTTCATGGATTGCAACCTTGTGTGGCAGCGGCAAAATATCAACAGCTTCCCACCCATCTGCGCCAACCAGGAACTTACTGACATCAATGGCACATGATAACAAGCGCTCATTTTCAATACCACCTGAATGCTTTATTTTTTTAGCGTCATCCTCACAATTTTCATTTAACTGCACACCGCATCCGGACGCAGTACTGATAATCGTCTTTAGCCCAGCAAATGCCAATTTATTTTGTTGCGCCAGCGCAACAGCTATTTCCGGTTCGCCACTATGCTGATGCAACGCACCGCAGCAGGTTTGGCTTGACGGCACATACACGGTATACCCCAAGCGGTTCAAAACAAATATGCTGGAATTGAGTGTTGCAACATCCGTCAAACGTGCCACACACCCTAAAAACAAACCGACTTCTCCGCGCACTTTGCCTATCGCGGGATAAACCGCTTGCCATGCTTTAAGGTGCGTTTCCTGCTTCTTCACTGTATCAGCATAAGGAAACTTAACCTGCGGGAGCTTTGTGGCCTGTTCCACCAACTTTGATTTTCTTGACAAATTAGACTTATACAACCACCGTAGCAAACCGCTTTTTTGTAGAAAATAGAAAGGCTTACGCAAGTGATCAAACCGGACAGGCTTGAGAATCAATTGCTTTTCCAGTGCAATACGTGTTTTTGCTTTCTGTTTTGTTATTTCACGCTTGATCTGGCTCGCTTCCGATTGAGCAATCATAGTACGCGCCTGATCGATTAGCTGCCCATATGCAACATTGTTTGGACAAACCGATTCACAAGCACGGCAGGTCAAACAACGATCCATATGCAAAATAAAGCGCTCATTCAAGGCGACTTTTCCACTAGCCACACCGCCCATTATGGCGATACGCCCACGCGGAGAATCCGCCTCTGACTTGAGCAATCGATAGGTCGGACAATGCGGCAAACAAAGCCCGCAGGAAACACAACGATTTGTTTCTTTGAGAATAAATTCAGATGAAATTTCAGATGGCGTCTTAACAATACTCACCGTAAAAAATGATTATGCATAATGGGCGCCTCTAAAAATTTAGAGTTCGCCCAAATGCAAGGCGTGGAAAAAATTTTGCAGCGCAGCATATGGTTGATATGTAAGCAAGAAATTTTTTCCGCAACACAGCAGTTGGGATGAAATCTGGATTTTTAGAGGTGCCCATAAGTTATTTTTAAAAATTGTAACCAATTCCACGACCTGATGACAATCAACCTCATCATCAGCGCTCAATAAATAATATTATTTTAGCACTTGTCAGCAGCATAAAGGTTACTGTAAAATCAAGGGTTCTTTGAATTCGGACTCCTTGTAATTACAGGTAAAAATATGGTCATTATCAGATTGGCACGAGGCGGCGCCAAAAAACGCCCTTTTTTTAACATGGTAGTAGCAGATTCCCGTGACGCGCGCGACGGTAGATTTATTGAGCGTGTGGGTTTTTATAATCCCAGAGCAACGGGCGGAGAGCAAGCTTTACGCATCGCTATGGATCGCATTACTTATTGGCAATCACAAGGCGCGAAAATATCCAGCACCGTAACAAGACTTATAAAGCAATCTGCTGCTGCCAAGGAAGCTCCAGCAAATAGCTAAGCGCAACAAAACAACGTTGACAACATTGGCTGAGCTGCCAACACAACCAGCAACGCGAATGGTCGTCATGGGGCATATTACAGGCCCCTTTGGTATTCTTGGATGGGTAAAAATTAATACTTATACGGAACATGTTGACAGCTTATTAGATTATTCAACATGGTGGCTTGGTAAAGAAAATAACCCATGGCAGCAAGTGCAAGTTGAAACGGGCCACATTAATGGCAATACGTTAAACGCCAAGTTAAAAACATGCTCGGATCGCACGCAAGCGTTACAGTTAAAAGGCATGCAAATTGCAATACCACGCGATCAATTGCCTGCATTGCCAGACGGCGGAGAATCGGGATACTACTGGTCTGACTTAATTGGCACTGAAGTGGTCAATCTGGCAAATGAGAAACTAGGTACAGCAATAGGGTTTTTTGAAACAGGTGCAAATGATGTTTTGCGCGTACAGCATAGCGATGAAAACAAAAAAGAAATTCTGATTCCATTTATACAACAAGTGGTTATAAAAGTAGATTTAAAGGAAGCACGAATAACCGTTGATTGGGGTTTAGACTATTAAGGTAACAGACAATGCCTTTTGAATGTGATGTCATCACATTATTTCCGGAAATGTTTAATGCCATCACGCAACATGGTGTTACAGGAAAGGCAAATAAAAATACCATTTTTCGTCTTAACACCTGGAATCCTCGTGATTTTACAAAAGACAATCATCGCACGGTAGATGATAGTCCATACGGTGGCGGCCCTGGCATGGTTATGATGGTGCAGCCACTGGAAGACGCCATTAACCAGGCAAGAGCCAGGCAAGTAACACTTGGCATTGAAAAGCCAAAAGTAATTTATGTTTCGCCTCAAGGGCAGCGACTTGTGCATAACCAAGTCGTAGAATTGAGCAAACTGCCTGGATTGATTTTTCTCTGCGGACGCTATGAAGGCATTGATGATCGCCTGATTACACGTCAAGTTGATATGGAAATCTCAATCGGCGACTATGTGCTCTCTGGTGGTGAACTGGCAGCAATGGTAATAATAGACAGTATAGTAAGACAAATTCCTGGCACCTTGGGTGATCCGGAATCAGCAATACAGGATTCATTTGTAAACGGGCTGTTAGATCACCCGCACTACACCCGCCCTGAGAATTATCAGGGGGATAATGTTCCTGAAGTATTAATGTCAGGCAACCATGCGTTGATTCAACGCTGGCGCTTGCAACAAGCACTTGGCAGAACATGGTTAAAACGCCCTGATTTATTAGCGTTAAAAGCAACACATGACATGACAAAAGAAGAAGAAAAACTTCTTGATGAATTTAAACAATCCTGCAAATCCAGGTAGAATGAGACGGCAAAAAGGGAATAAATAGATATGAACTTAATTGATCAATTAGAAGCTGAAGAAATTAATCGTCTGAATAAAGACATACCTGACTTTTCTCCCGGAGATACAGTTGTTGTGAGTGTCAATGTAGTTGAAGGCGAGCGTAAACGCGTGCAGGCATATGAAGGTGTCGTGATCGCCAAACGTAATCGCGGCCTTAACTCGGCATTTACAGTACGCAAAATATCAAGTGGCGAAGGCGTGGAACGCACATTCCAGTCTTACTCACCATTGATTGCCAATATTGAAATCAAACGCCGCGGCGCTGTTCGCCGTGCAAAACTGTATTACCTCAGAGACCGCTCCGGTAAATCAGCACGTATTCGTGAAAAGTTGCCTGCGCGTGCAAGTAACAATAAGAAGGTGAAAGTAGCAGAGAAAAAACCTGAAGAAGTTACAGCATCACAAGAAACCGAATAAGCTTTAGTTCTGCAACCGCTATAGCGGTAATGCAACAATTAAAAAGCCACATATTGAACAACAATATGTGGCTTTTTTTAATCTATAAGCTATGCCATCAATTATAACAATGCGTTGACATTTTCCGGTGGGCGACACAACGCGGCTTTATCACCCCGCACAACAATTGGTCGCTGAATCAGATCCGGATTATCCACCATCACTTGAACCAACTCATCGTCTGACATGGACATTACACCCAAATCACGCGCTAAAGATTCGTCTTTACGCAGCACATCACGCAATGAAACATTTAACTTCTGCACCAGCTCCAGCAATTTCTCAACGGTTAACGGCGTTTCATAATAATTAATCGATTCAAAATCTTCGCCGCCATTATCTAAAATAGCGAGTGTTGCCCTGCATTTACTGCATGTTGGTTTCTGATAAATCGTTATCTTTTCACTCATTTAATGCAACGTTCCTCTCAAAAAACAAAACTCCAACTAAACTTAATCTTACCTGACACCGCATTCAGATGATATCGCTTTATACGCAGCCGATGAGCCACTTAAGCCAAAAGTATCCGTTGTCGCTGTGTCACGCGAAGACACGCCCTTGACCACCAGCGTGCTACCACGCCGTACCGCGTCAGCCAGTTTGCTATCAGTGGCATCGTCAGGGGCCCATGCTGAATCATCTTGTGTAAAAAGACGAAAACTCTGATTATTTACTGAAACAGTCGCCTCACTGCCCGCTTTATACGTGTAACCGGCAATATAACTGAATACGTTCTTACTGCCTTCAGCGGGGCGGTGTGTAATTAAAGCAAAGATGTCACCACGTTTCTGGTAGTCGCCTTCATCCTTCTTAGGCTGGCTAACCATATAACAAACTTTACCGCTATTTTCCATAAACATATATGCTTTCCAATCACCATGCTCACCCAACAGTTTGGGCTCCGATGCCTGAACTGAAGCACACAGCATAAAGATGGCACTAGAAATAAGTAACTTTCTAAATTGTAGTTTCATTTCTGGAACCTTAAGAATTTAGTAATAAGAACGATTCTTGATTATAAGCCCACTCAAAACAATTGAGACTTTCAAGCTAACGATGTTGTAACAAAACAATGCTTATCTATGAACAGCCTTCCATCTTGTAAATGTAGTAACCACTCTTGTTGATTTCATCAACCACATTCGGCGGTGCACTTTGGCTATGGCAAAACTTGCATTCTTTGCTTGTAATGGTTGCATCCGCTTCATCAATTGAGACCAACCATTCTCTGGCATAATCAACTGCTTTCTGGTCATCTTTTACCGCAGTGAACACATCGAAGTGCATGACATGACCATCTTTTGCTTTAACGTACGTATCATAAACATGAATCTGCATACTTTTTCCTTTTCATCCTCTAACTTTTTAAAAACAAACTTTGATAATTGTAAACAGCATTGCAAAAAAACACCATGTTAATTTAGTATTTGAAATAATTGCCGCAGCAAATCATTCCATTCATCGCACACTAAATCACAACCACAAAATCAAAAAACCGCTGCTTAAATCCCTATAAAACATCATAATTACAGAGATTTCTGTTATTTTCTACGCGCCACAATGACACCATCGCGTGTCGGATTTATAAATGCATCAAATGCCGGATCATCAAATATCATTTGATTATGCTGAACGATTGCCTCAGTCCAACCCGGCATAACATCAATAAAATTTTCTACGGCAACACGTCCATGCCACAAAACATTGTCCGCAATATAAAGTCCGCCTGGGCGTATACGATCCTTGGCCATTTGCCAAACTTCAGGATAATCGCCTTTATCGACATCGTTATAACAAATATCGAATAAGCCTTCGGTTTGCGAGAAAACATCCTGCGCCATACCGATATGAAATTGCACTTGATTCCACAAATCCACAGACGTGAGATATTTCTCAGCACGCTCCATATTCAGTGGATCCGCATCACTACAAACAACCTGCCCTGCGGCACCTACCGCCCGAACAAACCAATAAGCAGAATAACCATATCCACTGCCAAATTCAAACACACGCTTAGCATTAATCATTTTTGCCTGCGTTGCAAGAAAAACGCCCACTAAACGATCAACAATAGGGAAATGCTCCCGCCGTGCCAGTTCTTCCATTTCCAATAACACAGGATGATCGCTTGGCGCGACCAAACCTCGCATATACGCTTCAATTACCGGATTAACGGGAATTAGAACACTTGGATTTTCTGTGGTTGGAGACCGTATATCAGTCATTTTCTTCTCCTAAAAAACGAAAAACCTAACATTATTGATCTAATCGTTTTATTTCAACTGCAACGCATTAAAATCTGCAATCACTTTGTAGCCACTAATACGCACTCTTCACCCGAAGATTTATTTTTTTTAAACATCAAGCTTGCTGAAATCTGAAATGACAACCCCCTTAGTACATCACGTAACGTTACTAACCGACAATCATCCCTGCTCTCTTCCAGCGATAACTGACTGCCTTGACCAATTCCATCTGCGCTCACTGCTGTCGTCCAGCAGCGTTGATGACTAAAACCTGCTTTTTGTGAAACCTGATTTAGCGTATCACAAGCAAACAAATGCAAGTGTCTGGGTGGTTCGAGACCACGCCAACCCTCACCAAATTTGAGGTGACCATAACTCTCCGCATTGGGTGTCAGCAATACCAACAAACCGTTTTTCCTTAGCAAATTACAACAGGCCGACAATAGCGCCACAGGATCATGCACATGCTCAATGACATGACTCATAATTATCACATCATATTTTTCCTGCGGCAAAGTCATTGTTTCGAGTGAGCCCAAATGTACATCAATTGCCCATTTTTCACGCACATATTGCGCTGCCACAGGATCAATTTCCTGCCCCATCACATTCCAGCCTAAAGTCTTCATACGGGCCAATCTTTTGCCACTACCGCAGCCCACTTCCAACAAACGCCCTATGGGCACTTGATCCAGATACATTCGTTTGTAACGCCTGCGTTCAGCACGCATACGCAGCAGTGTAATAATTAGCTTATGGAAGATGGCTCGAAATAGCCGTGCCAATGGCGTCCAGCGAGTGTTTTTTGTCTGGTTATGGGTATAGTAATTCTTATACGCCTTGCCGATCTCGTCAACCGTTGGCATGGGATCAAGCCAGATAAGACCACAACCCAAGTTAACACACTTCTTGAAGGTCCATTTCCCGGGTGCCCCAAAAAGGCGATCGACAAGATCCCGGTACAAAACCGCCCCTTCACCGCCACATAAATAGCAATTAGTGCGTATTTCCGTAGCAATACCTCCTTCCAACATTATTTCTTTTCCTGAATCATTGATGAGAATTTTTCTCTTTGCCAACAAACAATTATCGCTGTAACAACCAATAGCAAAATCGGGATTCTAGTATAAAGCATAAATGTATCTGACAGTCCCGCAAAAAATATATAGCTGACTAAAGTTACCCCCAAAATTGGAAGTTTTTGCGCACTAAACATCCTATACCAACTCCATAAAAAGAAAGCAAAAACCAGCATGCCAAGCATGCCCAAATGCATACCTATTTCTATCCAATCATGATGATAGTGGGAAGTGCTATGGAATTCTGGCAAACCCCTGTAAATCCCCCCTTTATAGGTCTCAATCACGTCGTCAAAATATTGTTCGCCGTTACCCGTACCATAACCTAGATACAGCCGCTTAGAAATGGCGTCAAAACCCACATCCCACATGGCGAGTCGATACCCCACACTGGTACTGTAATTGCCTTGCTGAAATTGCGCCATATCCTGTTTAGCCAAAATAAATCGCTCTTGAAATGTACTGCTACTGAAAGCAAAGACAACAGTAACAATTATCAATGAGAATAAAATACTCATGAGTTTTCTAATTTCTATGCGAAATTGCAAAGAAATCAGCAATGGAATTGTCGCAAGTGTCGCCAGAAGAATACCTCTGCCATTCTGATTAAATTGCAAAAACAATAGTGCAAGTGCAATAGCCCACAACAATATTCTCAAACTTGTTGAACGACTAATACATGCAAAATAAATGGCTAAAATAACACTTAATCCAAGTAAGGATGAAAAACTCAAATAAGAAATATTTAAAAATGGGACACCAAGCGCATCCATTGCAACCCATTGATAAATACCTATTGACAGAACACCTAAATACCCAAAAGCCAACACGCCAATGACCCATGGCAAACGTTCTTTATTTAAGAGGGAAAGGAAAGGAATAAAAATCAACAAAATAAAATATTTTGTCCATTTATGACGTCCTTCCCCAGGAGAATCACCCCAAAGCAAACCTAGCAACAACATAAGACACAAAATAACAATCGCCTGCACCAATGGCTCAGTGAATGTTTGTTTGAGTCTCAATAAACCACCATCAATAACCCAGGCAAGTATAAGCATCGGAAAAAGAAACAAGTAAAGCGCTTTAATCCATAGTCCTAAGCAAAACAAGAGTAATGCGAACTTTATTAGTCGTTCTCGCCATATAAAATTAAGCGCTATCAACTTAATCAACCTGTAACTCCGTCATGTTTCCATACTCTAGAATTTAAAAAACTCTGCCGAGCAATGTGTAAACAACATTCCCTTTTATTTATGACAAGACACCATTCATTGCAGCATCGAGATGAATTTACCGTAGCGTATTGCTTGATTACCCTTCCAACGTCTTGACTTCAATTTTTCGTAAACGAGCAAAAAAAGCCAGCATTCCCTTCACTTGTGGTGGAATGTCAGGCAAAACCCATACGCCTGAAATACGTTTATCCTTACGAAAAAACCCCCGCAACATGAGTTTACACACCATGAATAGACTCGCACGGCTATTACGCATACGCAAACAAAAAAGTGATGGCGCTGGCACAGGTGTTAGCCAACACACATTCCCGCCTTGTCGAAAAATATCTTCAATAGCACTTTGCAGTTCAATCGAAAGATCTGTTAGTACACAACAATTTGAGACCAGAAGAATATTGCGACTTGCGACAGGATAGCGAGAAAGATAAATTGCACGATTTTGTGTCATAAGGCGGCGATATGCCCTACCCCGACCAAACGTTCCACCCTCTTTGTGAGAAATATAAACACTCGGGTGCACACCCATTCTCCAACCTTGCCGGTCAAGTCTGCGGCCCAAATCAATATCTTCGTAGTAACCCCGACCGAAGATCGAATCAAATCCACCAATTTCCAGAAACACGCGACGCCGAATCAAAAAAGCATGACCCTGAAAACGATATACCTGCAAATAGCCACCGGGTCTGCGTAAGTAGCGGCTCAGATTATCAGCGCATAGCTTGTAATGAACAGGGCTAATAACTGCCAGCTCCGAGTCAGCAGCAAATGCAGCGCATAATTGCGGCAAAATATTTTCATAGATCTCAGTATCGGAATTGAGCACCAGCACAAAATCAGCGTCAGAACGTGCTATTGCAGCATTTACTGATTGACCGAAACCTTGATTTTCTGGCGCATGATAAACATGGATTTGATCATACTGAAGATTATCCAGCATCGTATGTGTGCAATCATTTGATGCATCATCATGAATACTAATCTGCCGTACATTTTGGCCAATGTGTGTAACGACCGAGTCAATACACCGCTTTGTCAGTTCCGGCGCATTGTAAACAGGAATCACCACATCAACAGATGGCAATGCTAACTCAGTCATAACAACAAGATATTTCCCTGTATGGCACTAGCACTCCTTCAACTTTAGGGCGCTTCTAAAAATTCAGAGTTCGCCCAAATGCAAGGCACAGAAAAAATTTCGCAGCGCAGCATATGTCTGATATGTAAGCAATAAATTTTTTCTGTAACACAGCAGTTGGGATAAAATCTGGATTTTTAGAAGTGCCCTTGATATTTACGGATACAACGTTTAAGAGGCAATCACTAAATTATCAACGACTGGTTTATCTATTTGTACTTGCCCCTCCAGCAACTTAACATAGCGACCCAAAACATCGACACCACCGACATCTATCATTTCTTGCAAAAAGCGTTGACGGTGTTCTTCGATATAATAATCTTCACAACCATCCGACAGAAACCCTGCAATCTTTTCATACACATCGTCTCGGCACCGCAACTCAGTCTCCGGCATAAAAAAAGCAGTTGCAGAACGACCTGCATGCAGATAATCCGCCGCCAGCACAGGTTTTCTTGCTTTAACCGCTTCATATACAACTGAGGTGGCAAGCTCAATAATTACATCCGCCCAATCCAACAAATGAATTGAATGCACGTCATCATTGACCATAGTCACATTTGGCAGTCGCCGTAGTTTGGCGTCATTAGTTAAAGACTGTTTCCAACCACCACGCGTATGCGGTTTTATAGCCAGTTCCACACCCGGAAAAGCAGCGATCACTTGCACCACCTCCCCAACCTCTTCCCAGAAAGTTGTATAATTTTTTTTTCTAAGAAACATGGCGACCTTGAGTCGGCTATCAGATTGAGCTAATGGTGAAGGTGGTAATATGGTAGCCAACTTTGCCAGCCATTCGTCACAATAACGCGGCGAGCCCAGTACAGCAATTTTATGATTATCGAATAAAGGACGGAAACGCACGGAACAAAACTCATTTGGCACAACCACCTGATCAAACATCCCAGCGGCAGAAAATGAAGTATCCGGCTCAAGTACCCACTCGCCCCGGCGTATCAATTGACTGGCATGAGGACTATCACCATGCGGCAGAGAAACTGTCCCAAAACCCATGTTACGTGCCATAGACACGAATGTTTCAACCCATTCCACACAAATATATGAATTTCTTTCTATCCAGTCGAAAGCAACAACACCTTGCTTTTTATCTTTAAAACTATAATCCAATAAGCGATTGGTGACACGCTGCCAAACCGGTTCACGTTTTTTAAAATCATATGCACGGTTAAAATATTTAACCAATGGACTAAAAGCAGAATCTTGTGCGCTACGCACCAGCATTAACATTTGTAATCGCCACAACATAAACTCAAATCTGGGCAATATTTCTTGGATATGAACAAGTTGCACCCCATTGAGTTTACGCAGAAATTCAATGCGATAATCCCGCATAAACCGTTTCTTTCCAAGCAATACAACATCACAACAATGACCAGAATCCACCCACTTGAAAATGACCGGGGTCATATGATCAATATCGTTATAATGACGCAGGAAAAACAGTGCTTTCATAACACCAACCTTCGCTCGTGATAAATAAGACAGTAGAAAAAAAGGTTAAAAAATTATAGGGCACTTCTAAAAATCCAGATTTTTAGAAGTGCCCTATAATTTTTCAAAAACAAAACATGTCTCACCCCAATTCTTGGTCGTTTTATATTTCACTTCAAGACCAGCTTGTTGCATTAAAGCAATGGCCTCATTCTGCTCCTGTGACGTTCCCAATTCAATAATGACAGACTTCAGATCAGGGTGCGCTAACACATGCTTAGCGCCTTTTAGGATGGAAATCTCAATGCCATCAACATCGATCTTAATATAATTAGGATACGGGAATCCCCATTTTTCGCTCAAATCATCCAACGTCACACCAAACATACCTTGCGTATGCGTAGCAGATATCTTCATATTTTCAATATCTTCTTTACCAAACTGGGATCGATTTCCGCCAGGAATAAATTTTGGTATATAGAGTGTTGAGAATTCAGTACAACCAGAAACAGCAACACAATAAGATAAAATATTTTTTCTCAGATTATTTAAAAATATATTTTTGTTAAGTGCGTAATAATTATTACTCTGCGGTTCGAAAGCATATACTTTGACACTGTCGCCATATTTCTTTGCCGGGTATAAAGAATACTGACCGATATTTGCACCAATATCAAAATAGCATGTATTGGACTCAAAATTATCGATCCAATCAAGTGTTTCTGGTTCTTTAATGGAATAGCTTTGTGCTCGCTTAAGCGTCCGCCGGTGTTCCACTGAAATCAGTAGTGACTGACCCCGGACTTTAATTTTAGTGTACCCGCCTTTAACCTTATAGGCGGCTACTACCAGATTATTTAATATATTTTTTAGAAGCATTACCCTATCGCAAATTATAGTAATGGAAACTCAATGCATACAAGGCAACCTATGTTCTGCAATTAGAGCGCAGCTGATTTCTCTAACAGCGCCACATATCGGGACAAAACATTTTTATCGGGGCCATCCAACACTTCCTTCAAAAAACGTTGGCGGTTCTCTTCAACATAAAAGGAATCACAGCCATTAGCCAAAAAATTGCTGATTTTTTCATAAACATCATCTCGGCACCTCAATTCTGTTTCAGGCATATAGTCTGCTACAGTTGAACGGCCGGCAATTAAATAATCAGCGGCCAGCACCGGCTTTTTTACCCGAACAGCTTCAAAAACAACAGATGTAGCTAAATCAATAATAACATCAGACCAATGCATCAAATGCGCTGAATGTGCATCATCTCCAGCAATACTCACGTTTGGCAACTGCTTAATTGAGCTGTCTTTGGTCAACGATTGCTTCCAGCCACTGCGTGTGTGTGGTTTTATAATCAATTCAACGCCCGGGAAAGCCACAATCATATGGACAACCTCACCCACTTCTTCCCAGAATGTTGTGAAATTAGCCTTTCTTAAAAACATCACTATTTTAAGCTGACTATCAGAATGTGCTAATG
The DNA here is from genome assembly GCA_021774075.1 of Nitrosomonas sp. Lineage (GTDB taxonomy): Bacteria > Pseudomonadota > Gammaproteobacteria > Burkholderiales > Nitrosomonadaceae > Nitrosomonas. Next base: position 18,690 of record JAJFJK010000109.1, read on the forward strand.
GCGAAGGCGGCAGTATTTCAGCCAATTTAACCAGCCATTCTTCACAAAAACGCGCAGAACCCAAAACAGCAATTGCCTGCTCATCCAGAAATGGCCGGAAACGTACTGCACATAATTCATTTGGCACAACGACTTTATCAAATATCCCGGCAGCAGAAAATGTAGCATCAGGCCCAACACTTCGTTCTCCACAACGTATCAGTTGATTAGCATGCGGGCTGTCACCATGCGGCAATGACAGTGTACCCAGCCCTTTATTACGCGCCATTTCCAGCAGAATCTTTATCCATTCTATGCTAATAACCGAATTTCTCTCCACCCAATCGAAAGCAATGACGCCGCCATCAACGTGTTCAAAACTTCTCGTCAACAATTGATTAGCCGTATGTCGCCATAATGGTTCGCGTCGTTTCTCATCAAACCGATCAGCCAGTGAGCTGACCAATGAACCGAGAATCTTTATCCGCCGCACATTACCCGTTAACAAAAACATCTGCAGCCGCCACTTTAAAAAACTAAGCAGTCCAAACAGCTCGCGCACATGTGCAACACGCACACCTTCCAGCGTGCCTAGATATTTAATACGGAAATCGTGACTAAACTTTGCTGATCCAATTATAACCACATCACATTGGTGACCGGATTCGACCCATTTGTAAATCACCGGTGCCACATGATCAATGTCATTATAATGACGCAGAAAGAAAAGGGCTTTCATACCCGCGATATGGTTATAATTGCATTAAAAAACGATGACATTTTTATTCTTTTCCCTGGACAAACTGCAAACCACACTAAGATAATATGCGCGGCAATTCTACACATGTAACCATTGATTTACCAGCAACCAGTCAAGCTTCATACCTGAATTTACTAAAATTTACAAAAAAGAGACTAAAGATTATTTCCGAGCGTTTATATAACAAATTAACTCAATACAAATGAAAACAATCGCTGTAATACCTGCCCGCATGGGCTCATCTCGTTTCCCAGGCAAACCTATCGCAAATATTCTGGGTCGCCCCATGATCGAGCATATCTACAAACGTGTGGCCATGAGCAAGTCGCTTAATGCCACTTATATCGCAACCTGCGACGAGGAAATTCGCCAAGTTGCCGAAGGTTTCGGTGCATCAGTCATTATGACCGCAGATACGCACGAACGCGCCAGTGACCGTGTAGCCGAAGCAGTCGCTGATATGGATGCAGATCTCATCGTTATGGTGCAAGGTGATGAACCCATGACACACCCGGACATGATTGACAGCGCCGTGGCGCCATTTAGAGACGATGCGCAGCTGAATTGCGTGAATCTGGTGCGTAAAATAGATCATGAAGCCGATTACCGTGATGTGAATACGATTAAGGTAGTTATGGATCAACACAACAATGCCATCTATATGTCGCGTCAACCCATACCCACCATGGCCAAGACCGGTTTTGCGCACACCGCTGCTTACAAACAGATATGCATTATTCCATTTCGCCGTGACACTCTGTTTCAATACACCAACTTGCCGCCCACACCGCTGGAACAACTTGAGTCCGTTGACATGCTACGCCTGATAGAACACGGTATGAATGTTAAAATGGTGCATACCTCGTTCAATACACAGGCCGTTGATACCGAGGCCGATTTAGCACGGGTTGCCAAACTGATGAAATCAGATCCATTGCTAACAAGTTATTAGGGATTAAGGAAAATTCATGCAACTAAAATCCAAACTGGCACAGTCTGAATTAACCATCGGCTCATGGGTCACACTGGGACATACGTCAATTGCCGAGATCATGGCTTCTGCTGGATTTGACTGGCTGGTTCTTGACATGGAACATAGTGTGTTAGAACTCAGTGATATTCAAACCATCATTCAGGTACTCGATAGCAAACAATGCCCTGCCATCGTGCGTCTCACCTCAAACCACCCGGATCAGATTAAACGTGTCATGGATGCCGGTGCCACGGGCGTCATGGTGCCAATGATAAAATCTGCCGCAGATGCCAAAGCGGCGGTTGATGGTGTTTATTACCCCCCACGTGGCCAACGCGGTGTCGGTCTGGCACGCGCGCAAGGCTATGGCGCTAGCTTCCCGGCCTATCAACAGTGGTTGGAAAATAATGCGGTTATTGTTGCCATGATTGAACATGTCGATGCCGTCAATGCCATCGACTCAATTTTGGCGGTTCCCGACATTGATGCCTATATCATCGGCCCTTATGACTTGTCCGGCTCTATGGGTCGTCCCGGCGAATTGGATCACCCAGACGTACAAGCTGCCATTGCTCAAGTTCTGCATGCCGGGCAACGCGCCAACAAACCCGGCGGCATTCATGTCATCGAACCTGACCCGCAAGCATTGCAACAACGTATTCAAGCCGGATTTAACTTTCTGGGTTATGCCCTGGATATCCGCATTCTTGACTCGATTTGTCGCAATCACCTTAAAACCATCCGTGCAGCGCTCTAACTACAATAAACACAATGAATAAAATTGTTATTTCCACCTCTTCATTCGACACAGACAACAATCCCTATATCCAGCAGTTATTACAAAAAGGTATACAAGTCGTTAGCAACCCGCATAAGCGCAGACTGACTGAAGACGAGGCGATGGCATTACTGGATGATGGTGTGGTCGGCATGATCGCAGGTATTGAGCCACTTACAGAACGCGTCCTAAAATCCGCCAAAGGCCTGAAAGTTATTTCCCGTTGCGGCACGGGCATGGACAGCGTTGACCTGGTTGCCGCAAAAGAATTGGGCATGAGCGTCTTAAATACGCCGGAAGCGCCTGCTCAAGCCGTAGCTGAACTCACTATGGGACTCATGCTGGCGGCTTTGAGACAAATCTGCCACACGGACCAAGCCGTGCGTAAAGGTGAATGGCCGCGTACACAAGGTGGCTTGCTAGCCGCACAAACCGTTGGCATTATCGGCCTGGGACATATAGGCCGACGGGTTGCAAAGCTATGCCAAGCGTTTGAAGCCAACGTCATTGCACATGACCCACATGTGGATCAGGCGCCGACTAGTGTCTCATTAGTACCCTTTGATCAGCTATTAGCCACGGCGGACATTATTAGCCTACATGTACCCTATGGCCCTGAATTGCACCATTTACTGGACGCCCAAGCGTTTACAAATATGCAGTCTGGCGCCATCGTCATTAACGCTGCACGCGGTGGACTGGTTGATGAACATGCACTGAGCGAAGCATTGAACACGGGAAAACTCAAAGCCGCCGCACTGGATACTTTTGAGCAAGAACCCTATCAAGGGCCATTACTTGAATGTCAGAATCTTATCTTGTCTTCGCATGTTGGCTCACTCGCTAAAGAAGCGCGTCAAAATATGGAAATCGAAGCGGCGGAAAATTTATTACGCGGTTTAATTAAAGCAGGCTTAATCAATGACGGATAACGCAATGTCAAATGAAACGGTTATAGTATTTGGTGCCAGCGGTTTCCTCGGCAGTCATGTTGCCGATGCCTTAACGAATGCGGGTTATCGAGTCCGATTATTTGATCGCAGCCCCTCGCCTTTTCTTAAACAAGGGCAGGAAATGATTGTCGGAGATATCATGGATCTCGATCAAGTCATAGAAGCCGTCAAGGGCGCTGACATTGTTTACAATTTTGCCGCCATTGCGGATATTGATGAAGCGCACAACAAACCGATTGCCACGACCACCATCAATGTTTTAGGCAACACACATGTACTGGAAGCCGCACGGCTTGCCACTGCACGCCGCTTTGTCTTTGCCAGCAGCATTTATGTTTATTCGGAATCCGGTTCCTTTTACCGCGCCAGCAAACAAGCCTCGGAGCGTTTTACTGAAACCTATCATGATCGCTATGGACTGGAATACAACATCTTACGTTATGGTTCGCTGTATGGCAGACGCAGTGACCAACGTAACGGTATCTACCGTATGCTGCACGAAGCCGTTGATCAACACTCGATTACTTACAAAGGCAGCGGTGAAGCCATGCGTGAATATATTCATGTGGAGGATGCTGCACGCATGAGCGTGCAAGTACTGGCACCCGAATATGCCAACCGCCACATGATTCTGACCGGCCAGGAAAGATTACGCATCAAAGATGTCATGACCATGATTTCTGAAATTATGCCATGGCCTGTTCAATTAAACTTTGATGAAGCCAATGTTGTTCACCACTACGAGATGACCCCTTACGCCTTCCAACCACGTATTGGTCGCAAGCTGGTACTCAACGAACATGTCGATCTCGGACAAGGTTTACTGGATTGCCTCAGAGAAATCCATAAAGACCTGGAGCACACCGGTGAAAACGACGACGCAACCCCTTCAATATCCGACAACAGAGCCTAACGCTTATGCAAATAACTGACTGGCAAGCCATCATTTTTGACTTTGATGGCGTGGTTGCCGAATCCGGAAAAATAAAAACACAGGCCTTTGCAGATCTCTACCATGAATATGGTGAAGAAGTGGTCGCTGCTGTCGTGCAACACCATAATCAAAACGGCGGCATGTCGCGCTACCGTAAATTTCATTATTACCAACAGCATTTTCTAGCTAAACCACCACTAACACCTGTAGAAGAACACGCACTGGATTTGCGTTTTTCAAAACTTGTAGTGGAAGCCGTTATTGCCGTTGATGCTGTGCTCGGTGCGAATGAACTCATTCACCAGCAAGCAGCGAGGATTCCTTTATTTGTCGCCTCAGGAACACCCGAAACCGAACTCAAAATAATCGTAGAAAAACGTGGCTTAGCACCCTATTTCAAAGAAGTGCGTGGCTCCCCCACACTAAAACAAACACTGGTAGCGGAAATTTTGTCTGCACATCATCTAACCCCTGAATCGACATTAATGATCGGTGATGCACTGGTCGACTACGAAAGCGCCCATGCCAATGGCCTTGCCTTCCTGGGACGCGTTTACCCCGGCGACCCGAATCCTTTTCCAGCACATGTAAAAGTTGTTCCAGATTTATGCACCTTAGTGAATTAATACTCTTCATATTCAAGAATACACCATGAATAAAACACTCTAAAAGAGGTATTCTTAAATATGAAGAGTATACAAAGAAATGTCTACACAAGCATTGATCAACTTGCCAAGGGCTTCGCTGATTATGCCGCATCGACGCTACAAGATACGGTAGCCAAAAACCAAACAGCCAGTCTGGTTGTCCCTGGTGGTAACACACCGCGCCACTATCTGCCCGTATTAGCCAATTGCGCACTGCCCTGGGACAAGATAACCATCACCTTGAGTGACGAGCGTTGGGTCGATGTCAACACGCATGAATCTAACGAAAACCTGGTCAAGAAGCATCTGTTAACCCATCTCCCCGAAAACACTCGCTTCGTTGGATTAAAAACCCAACATACCCTCCCTTTTGACGCCGTTGATGAAATCCATCAACGGCTGGACAACATGCCACAACCAATTAGTCTCACTGTATTAGGTCTGGGGGAAGACGGTCATATCGGATCAATATTCCCAGGCATGAATCCTGTTGACCAAGACACTACCCAACACTGTGTTGCTGTTGATCAACCCGTCGCACTTTCTCCACGTATTAGCCTTTCCTTGAACACATTAGCTCAGAGCCAACATATTGCGTTGGTTGTCGTCGGCAAAACCAAACGTCAACTACTGGACCGATTGAGCGAACTTCCCGACCCACAAATTCCGCTCGTCTGGTTGTTACAACGTTGCCAATCACCCATTACAGTTTTTGAAACGGACTAAACTTTAAAGAATCGTCGATTAATTCTGAGCAGAATTGCTATGTTTGGCACTGAAGCATCAACAAAACATTGTTTGAACACTTGAATCATTCCAAAAAATGTCTACAATGGATAGACATAAACAAACAGTCGCCAACTATCAACAGGAGTAGTCATGAAAGCATCAATTGTTGATTTGAGATACAAGACAAATGACATTCTCAAAGCACTTGATCGGAATGAAAGTGTCACCGTCCTCTACCACGGAAAAGTAAAAGGAATAATCAAACCCGCACATGAAAAAACCACGTTAAAAGTCAAAGACCACCCTTTCTTCAGTATGCACAAAGCGTCTGAAGAAACTGTGCTTAAAGCGTTAGATCATCTAAGAAAACCGCGTCATGATTTTTGATACCGATATTTTAATTTGGGTACAAAGAGGCAGTGAGAAAGCAGCCAGACTCATCGAAAGGACAGAAAGCCGATATCTTTCGATTCAAAGTTACATGGAACTACTGCAAGGTGCAAAGAACAAAATGCATCATAAATATGTAAAAGATTTCATCTGTGATTTCGAGTTCTCAATACTACCACTCACTGAAAACATTGGTCATCGGGCACTGATTTATGTTGAAGAATATACGCTGTCATCAAACATGAGGGCCGGAGATGCCATCATTGCAGCTACCGCAGTTGAAAACAACATGCCGCTGTCGTCAAGCAATATAAAACACTTCAAGGCAATCAAAGAACTGGAACTTAAAACTTTCAAACCATAACTGCGTATACGCATAAGATTACAGAAACCCAAGACCCTGCGCCCGTGACACACGACACAGAACACATGCCCCCAGTAAACAACAAGCCCAAATCAGGCTGGGTTTTGCGTTGTACCGACGATTCCATTGCTGCCGGACAAATATCCATGTTAGCAATATTCGAGACAATGGTGGCGGTCGGTGTGTACTGGTGGCTTGCGCTGCAATTTGAATGGCCGTGGATGGCTTTTGTCAGCATGGTTGCGGCGCCGATATTGTTAATGCGTTCTGAAGAATCCATTGCACTTGGTGTCAAGCTGTTGCGTAGGTATTGGAAATCTGATGCAAAAGAAATGAGCCACCGAGACAAGATAATCATTTTTCTGGTCACAGCAACGGTGACGGGAATAGCGAGTTATTTTCTAGTGGCATACTGGTTAACAGACTATATCAGTTGGTCATTATTCTGGCGTGCTGCTGTACTAGGTGTGGTTGCGGTTATATTTACGACTATGGTTACATTTGCGGTTACAGTTGCATTTCTTGCGATTGGAAATCAAGCCGCCAATATGGGTACGAATGCAGCTGCGGGCGTAGTTTTTGTTTCGTTTGCGGTTATAACCGTGATCATAGTTACAGTAAAAGGTGCAAACACTATTGCAATTGCTGTTGCTGGTGTGTTTACGGGTATATGTGTAAGTGTGATTGCGAGCTCGCGATTTACAGCAACTGTGTATATTTTATTTTACCCATGTATAGCGATAGGCATCCTTATCAGGGGGTTCATCATTCGGTTATATGCTACATTGCGCCACCCACTTGCTGGATTAGCGCAATTACCATTAAATTGGCGCGAAACGTTGCTTGTGGTTGATTTCACGCATCCTCCAGAATTACTACCACAAGCTGGTACTATTGAACCCGCGTTAAGTGTAAAAGAAATCTGGGCGGATAGGCATAGCACAAAAGGAAATAGTCAGTTATTGATCCCCATTTTTCTATTCACTTTGTACATTCCCGCCTTAGTCTATCGCTGGAGCTTGAAAGCCAGTGCGTGGCTGTGGTTTCCACTTTCTTTGGCGCTCACATCGCCATTGCACCAGAAAAAAGCACAAGACAGCCGCCGTTGGGTGGCCATTCTTCATGCATGGCATTGGTCTTATTGGGTTATTGCCAGTGTTGGCATATTGTGGTTGCTGTCCGCCACGCCCCTGCTGGAAACATGGCTGCCGCTGTTGCCCGCTGAATACGCCACAGTTCACGCAAATCTACCTGCCCCTCCAGCCTTTGGCTTACGCTATGTACTGGCATGTTTTGGTTGTCTATTAATTGTGCTATTGATCGTTAAGTCAAGAAACCTCAAAGCCAGCCACGGAGCAATACTGGAATCCCCCAATGAACTTAATGTGTTACCTCCAGAAGATCAGGCTGAGTTTCTGTCCATTGCAAAAAGCATCGATAGAATACGCCTGCTGCTGATTGCCGTTTTATTTTTATGGGGTGAAATGATGGCACTTGGTTTCTTGCATGCACACTATCCAGATTCTGTAGAACGCTTCATCTCACCCGCACTGATGTTCTACTTATGACAAGTAACAGTGCGTTAAAGCTGAGCCTCAGGTTTGTTAAACACGCGACGTAATCAAGTAAACTATACGTATGAGAAAGTCACATTAGCCAAAGGGAGCGTCGCGTGACAGCAAATATTGAAAACAAAACCCCCAATTCCGAATATCAAACACTCATGCAGGAAGGCGAATTAAAGCCTGATCCTGATCAGGCCGGGGCAGTTGTTGAATTGGAGCGCTTACATGGTGAATTGGTTAACTATCCTGAAATAAAAATCAGCAGTAACCGATTCCCGATTAAAAACAGGTGGCTTGCCCGACTCTTTAAACGCACGGGCAAAAATAAAAAATTCCCTAAAGGCATTTACCTGCATGGTGGCGTGGGGCGCGGCAAGTCCATGCTGATGGATTTATTCTTTTCGATTGCGCCGTTGAAATCAAAACGCCGGGTGCATTTTCATGAATTTATGCTGGATATTCATGCACGCTTGGAGGAATGGCATGGCCTTTCTACCGAGGAACGTGTGCAGCACGGCAGCCGGGCCGATGATGACGATCCTATCCCGGCTATTGCGCGCCAGATTGCCAATGAAGCGACGCTGTTATGCTTTGATGAGCTGCAAGTGACCGATATCGCCGATGCGATGGTGTTATCCCGTTTATTTGAAAACCTGTTTGATCACGGCGTTGTTGTCGTAGCGACATCAAACAGAATACCGGACGATCTTTATAAAGAGGGGCTGAATCGTCATCGTTTTATGCCCTTTATTGAACGTATCAAACAAACATTGGACATTATTTCACTCAACGGTCCAACAGATTATCGCTATGACCGGTTAAAAGGCGCAGAAACTTATTATTCGCCGATCAACGAAGAAACCACTGGCAAATTATCGGCGACTTTTTTTCGCCTGACCGATCGTCGTATTGAGGATCGTGCCAAGGTTCCCAGCGCAGAACTGAATGTTCAGGGACGTACACTTTTCGTACCCAAGGCAGCACGCGGTGTCGCTGTTTTCTCGTTCAAACGGCTCTGCGCAAACCCGCTGGGCTCAGCGGATTACCTCGTCATTGCAAGAACTTTTCATACCGTCATCATGGTAGCGATTCCACAATTCAGCAAGGAAAACAGCGACCAGGCCACGCGTTTTGTAAACCTTATTGATGCACTCTATGAACATGGTGTTAAATTTCTATGCTCCGCAGCCGTGCCGCCTCAAGCGCTTTATGCAACAGGCGAGAGCAGTTTTGAATTTGAACGCACGGTGTCCCGTTTGATGGAAATGCAGTCGGAAAGCTACCTGACAAGAGGGCACGGCAAGACTATCGTTTAAGAAGCCTATCCAAAAATAGTGGTCATAACAAAAAAATATTTTTGATTGGGCTGCTGATTCCATCCCAAAGTTCGTGATAAACTATTGCTACGAGTTCAGCACAAACCAAATAATTTACCTTTATATCAATGCATTAAAAAAACAACCATGTCACATCAATTTGACCTGTTCGCCGACGAAACACCTGATCCTTCCAAACAAAATAAGAATAATTCCGCAACCGCACTCAAGCTAACCGCACAAGATGCCAAGCTAACACCGAGTCAGCAAAGCTTCAACCGTTTACTCAAACGCATCGATAAACTCAAGGACCAGCTTGTCGAGGTGCAGTCCATCAGTGACGCGCATCGTCCGGCATACCACAAAACCATTACACCACTGCGTGAACGCCACCAATCACTCACACGAGAGATGGTACTTTTGCTAGATCGCCGGCTGCAACGCAAGGGCCTGAGTCGCGCACATCGAGATATTGCCACCATGATTCTGTGTAATATTTGCGAACAGCTCGCAGCAGAAGGTGATGAGGAAATGCAAATCCTGCATGACAAGCACAGTAGCGAGAGCTTGGCGGAAAAGGAACAAGCCGCCATTTTGCAGACACGTGCAATGATGGAAGATGCACTGGGCGAACCGCTAGCCGATGATGAACCGCTGGACAACCTGCATGATGTGTTTAACATCGGTATGGCGCGTCTGCGCGAAGCAGCCGAGGCCGAACAGGAAGCGTATCAACAGGCGGCACGCAAAAAGAAACCCACCGCCGCGCAACGCAAGGCTGCGGCAGCACAGCAAGAGGCAGAAACAACACTGCGCAAAGTCATGCGTCAACTCGCCAGCGCACTGCACCCTGATCGCGAAAAAGACCCCGATGAACGCGCACGCAAAACAGACTTAATGAGTGAAGCCAATGCCGCTTATGATCGCCGCGATTTAATCGCGTTACTGCAAATCCAACTGCGTACCGAACTCACTGACACAGCATCCATCGCCAAAATGGCTGAAGAAAAAATCGCATCACTGACCCTGTTACTCAAACAACAAACCCAGGAACTCGATAACGAACTGCGCAATCGCCTTCACGTCATTCGCGAAGAATTCGGCCTAAAATCATACGAAACCATCAGTGTAGCCAGCCTGCGTCGCAACCTTTTAATAGCAGAAGCCGCCTTACAACAAGACTTAAATGCCATGCAACAGGATTTACAACATTTAGAAAATGACAAGGCACTCAAAAGCTGGCTGAAAGCTCAAGAACGGCACGCTCAAGACGCCATGATCGCCGATTTAGAGGATTGTATGTTTGATAACCCGTTCAAGTATAAATAGAGCTCAAACCGGCTGTAGTTCTGGTTTAATCTGGATATTATTTTCTGGAAAAACCAAGAAAAGAAGAAACCATCGAGTCTGACCCTTTCGGTTTTCCTGCTCTCGTTGATGTGCGTTAATCCACAAATGCACATACGTTAAATTGATATAGATCAATATATTTTGGAGTTATTACAAGCAGTATTATTATGCTTTATGTTATGCTTTATCTTAACGCGACGCACTTTTTTTATAATTACTTTTAGGAGAGAATATATGAAAATTACAATACTTGTTGCCATTTTAATGACATTTACTCTGGCAGCTTGTGGTGACAAACCAACTGCACCAGATTCCCCAGATCCTTCGACATATGGAAAAACTATCGAACCGGATCATAATGTTCCCGAAGAGGATCGTGAGAGCCACAAAAGTGATGTACGTGGAGGAACTATCGAGATGGATCATAACATTCCCGAAGAGCATCGTAAGAGTTACGAAGAGGATGTATACTCAGAATCAGAGTAACTCTGATGTACTGAGGTGTGCTGGCTCAGACTTAATCTGACAGTTACCGAAGGCAAAAAGCACCCATTGAGAGTGTTCATAATTCTGTGTCAGAGCTTGCAAATCGCCTAACGCGCTTCGCTTGTTAGGCACTTCAAACGATCAGGGAATCAGACGCTTTTAGCGTTGATTTCCTGATCATTTTCAGCGGCTATATTTTTAGAAGCGCCCTGTAATTCCCCATAAATTATTATAATTAATCTATCGAGTTAAGCTTGTGGATGAGACAGATTTACAATCATCATCAATACATGTAGAAAAAACTACTTTCCTTGGTATGTTTGAACCATACTCATCTTCAAGGTAGGCATTTATCCAAGCTTCACATACTACGAGTTCTTCTCTAATTTCTATAGGATTGGGCAGCACCAAAACAACACCAACATCCTCCTTCGCACCAATAGCATCGATTTTGCATGCCTTAATTTCCTTTTCCTGAAAATCACAGCCAGAGACTATTGCTGATACAACAAGTAAAAAAATTACTTTTTTCATTTTCATCCTCTTTCTAATAGCGTATTAAACAAAAGGGTGTCAGGCCAAACAATTGACACCATTTTCAGGTTAAAGGTCAGAACACTTAAGTCCTTCCAAATCGTTTCCGCGACACCCAATTACTCGCGTGCACCTGCACGCTGTCTGGAAGCAAAGATATAACCGCCGATTGCGCCCAGTATCAACCCTAATGGGGCCGTAATAAATATCCCAACTAATGGCCCCTGGCTGGTATCTTTTGCCAGAATCATCGGGCCAAGAAAACCAATAATAAAACCTAATCCACCAAGCATTAATGCACCGCATAACACTGAAACACCCGTGCCCATTTTTTCTCCTGAAACCAGTTTCCAGGTATACCAGGCAACCAATATCGCAGCGGACAGCGCCAAAGCGCCACAAAGCCAATCGGGGAGTTCAGTTGCAATGATCAAAATCGTCCCAATAAAAAACAATACGACAAAGAACATTAAAAAAGAGACAATAGGTTTAAGTACTCGAATCATTGATGTATATCCATTTCTCAAAAAATTTTGCGGAATTGGCTGGCAGCCGGGATGATATCATTTAAGTTGCCAGCGCCTTAAGTTTGCTGACCTAAATTTAGAGAAGTATTTGCGGCGTAAGAAACGAGGAGAGCTTGCTTGGAATTCAAAGATTATTACAAAACATTGGGCGTTTCACGCGATGCAACTGCAGAGGAAATTAAAAAAGCCTTTCGCCGCTTGGCACGCAAGTATCACCCCGATGTTTCCAAGGAAAAAAACGCCGAACTAAGAATGCAAGAAGTGAATGAGGCCTATGCTGTGCTTTCCGACCCGGAAAAACGTGCAGCTTATGACCAATTAGGACAAGGGCGTGGCTTTCAAGCGGGCAGTGATTTTCAACCACCGCCCGGCTGGGATGCTGGTTTTGAATTCAGTGGCAAAGGGTTTGATGGCGCACAGGCTTCTGATTTCAGTGATTTCTTTTCTGAGTTATTCGGCAAGAATATGGGTGCCGACACCCGCCAAACACACCATCGCATGCACGGTGAAGATCATCATGCCAAGATTATGCTCGACCTGGAAGACAGCTATCAGGGTGCCAGCCGCAGCATGACATTACGCATGCCGCAGCTTGATAAACATGGACACACCATCCTGACTGAGCACAATCTTAATGTGCGTATTCCAAAAGGCGTACATGCAGGCCAAGTCATCCGGTTGGCCGGACAGGGTGGCCCAGGAATGGCAGGCGGAACGGCTGGTGATTTATTTCTTGCCGTTCATTTCAAGCCACACAGTCGTTACCAAATTGAAAAAAAAGATGTTTATGCCGCCTTACCCGTTGCACCGTGGGAAGCTGCACTGGGTGCAACGGTTAAAATACGCGTGCCGGATGGCTTGGTAGAAGTACACATTCCTGAAAACTCCCAGACGGGTCGTAAGCTACGCTTGAAAGAACGCGGTATTCCTGCGACAACACCCGGTGATCTTTATTTGATGCTGGAAGTTGTATTACCGCCCGCCACAACGCAAAAAGCGCGTGATTTTTATCAAACAATGGCGCAGGAAATGGCATTTAATCCACGCAAAAACATAGAGGGTTAGTCCATGTCTGAGGAAATTGACGGCACCTTACTTGAAGATACATTGCTAAACCTGGATGAACTGGCGAAAAGCTGTCAAGTCAGCCGCGAATGGATTATTGAACGTGTGCAATGCGGTGTATTGCTTAATGAAGATACCGGCACAGACCCAGCCACATGGATATTCGATAGCACTAGTTTTATACGTGCAAAAAGGATTCTCACTGTAGAGAGAGACTTCGAATGCAATCCTGAATTAGCAGGCCTGGTTGCAGACATGGCAGAAGAAATCGAATTTTTACGTAACCGTCTGCAACGATCTAGTACTCCTTCAACTTGATATTTTAGGGTACAGTTAGCTTTTCAGTGTTACTGGCAAGGCAGGTCTCGCTGGCAATGGTCATTCCCTTGTCAAGAGATCTAACACCGCCAGTGACGTTGAAAAGCTAACCTACAGGGCGATCACAAGATGTCCCGTCACCGCGTTGCAGCACTTGCCAAGGGAATAACCATTGTCTGCCTGCTGCGCCTTGTGACGAAACATCTTGTGAACGCTGTATCCTAAAATATCAAGTTGAAGGAGTACTAGGTTGCGTGAGGATTAAACCTAACAAGGAAAATTGCAATGTCCCTACATATTGTATGTCCACATTGCCATGCAACGAACCGTGTGCCGCAAGAGCGTCTTGATGCATCACCACAATGCGGCGCCTGTCACTTGGCTTTATTCACTGCTCAACCGATCGAATTGACAGAAAGCAGTTTCAATCGACATATTTCTCACAATGATATTCCAGCATTAGTCGATTTCTGGGCACCTTGGTGTGGCCCATGTAAAATGATGACACCAATTTTTGCTAAAGCAGCTACTATTCTGGAACCAAAAATACGCTTAGTAAAAATTAATACCGAAGAACAACAAGCGCTGGCTGCCCGTTACAATATTCGCAGTATTCCAACTTTATCATTGTTTAAAGGCGGCCAAGAAATAGCGCGACAGGCTGGCGCAATGAGTGAGCAAGATCTAGTACTCCTTTAACTTGATATTTTAGGGTACAGTTAGTTTTTCAGGGTTACTGGCAAGGCAGGTCTTGCAGGCAATGGTTATTCCCTTGTCAAAAGACCTAACACCGCCAGTGACGCTGAAAAGTTAACCCGAAGGGCGCTCACAAGATGTCCCGTCACTGTGTTGCAACACTTTGCCAAGGGAATAACCATTGTCTGCGTGCTGCGCCTTGTGACGAAACATCTTGTGAGCGCTGTACCCTAAAATATCAAGTTGAAGGAGTACTAGTACGATGGGCGCAAGCAGATAACGCTTGATAAAATAAACGAAGGAAGGAGAAATACTCATGTCCGACAGCGGCCGATTCATGTCCCGTTTAATCATCATTTCACTGGTACCCATGATACTGATTCTGCTCTATCACAGCTCTCCAGATTTTTTTCGTTTAGATTATTTTTTCTCCGATACCAGCAAACAGGAAAAAGCTGAACCACGCGTGGTGCAGGCACGCGGCAATCTGGCTGAAGATGAGCAAAGCACCATCGAATTATTTGAAAACACGCGTGATTCAGTGGTATTCATTACCACACGCCAACGGGCAAAGGATGTATGGCGGCGGGACAGTTCTTCCATTCGCAGTGGCACCGGGTCAGGTTTTATCTGGGATGATGACGGGCATATCATTACCAATCTGCATGTCATTACAGGTACCAGTTCTGCCACTGTGCGCCTGGCCGACGGACGTGATTACCAAGCTGGCCTGGTCGGCACCAGCCCGGCGCATGATATTGCCGTATTAAAAATCGGCATCGGATACGAACGGCCAGCACCGGTTCCAATTGGCACCAGCCATGATCTCAAGGTCGGACAAAAAGTATTTGCCATTGGCAACCCCTTTGGCCTGGACTGGACACTCACAACGGGCATCGTGTCAGCACTTGATCGATCATTACCGGGCATAGAAGGGCGCACGATTGATCATTTAATCCAAACGGATGCAGCAATTAATCCCGGCAATTCCGGCGGCCCCCTATTGGATTCAGCGGGCAGATTAATCGGCATTAATACAGCAATTTATAGTCCCAGCGGTGTGAGTGCCGGCATCGGTTTTTCCGTACCGGTGGACACCATTAATCGCGTTGTTCCGCAACTGATCAGCCGGGGAAAATACATTCGACCCGCATTAGGTATCACAGTGGACGGAAAATTTAATGATCGACTGGCAAGTATGTTAGGCGTGACAGGCATTGTGGTCTTAGATGTAGACCCTGGATCTGCCGCAGAAACGGCGGGCTTAGTCGGGGCGATTATTTCACCTGAAGGAAAAATCACGCCCAACGATATTATTGTCGCGATCGAGAACGAGCCGATTGATTCTGTAGACCAATTACTCAAACTGCTTGATAAGCGTAAAGTTGGGGATACCATTCAAATCACAGTACTTCGTGATGAAGAAAAAATCGAAGTACCCATCACCCTGCAGCCGGGCGAATAAATCAATTTGCTGCGGTTGATTATCAAGCCATGAGCATGACCACTAAAATAATCATCTGGATGATTGCCGGTTTACTGCTGGGCAGCATGATTAATGCATTCGCCTCTGATGTTGGCTTCTTCCAGGATTATTTGGTCAATGGATTGTTTCATGTGGTGGGCGCAATTTTCATTAATTTATTGAAAATGCTGGTAGTCCCACTGGTTACCTTTTCATTGATTTGCGGTGTTTGTGGCATTGGTGATATCAACAAGCTGGGCCGGGTGGGTATTAAAGCGTTTTCCCTGTTCCTGCTAACCACCGCGCTGGCCATCACCTTGGCCATTTCTATTGCTGTCACCATCAACCCTGGCAAAGATTTCAATCTGGCGCAAACCACGCAAACTGAATTTGTCGCACCAGAAGCACCGCCTTTGGCACAAGTCTTTATTGATCTTGTGCCCAGCAATCCCGTAGCCGCGTATGCAGAAGGCAATATGCTGCAAATAATCTTCTTTACCATTTTGTTTGCCATCTGTTTGTTGATGATTGGTGAACGCGGGCGCAGCATTGTCGAGGGCGTTGAAAAATTAAATGCTGTCATGATGCAGGTAGTGAATGTCGTCATGTCCATCGCACCGTATGGCGTATTTGCGCTCATGGCAAAAACATTTTCGTTACAAGGGCTCGAGCTGATTTTGCCGATGATCGGCTATTTTGGTGTTGTGATTCTGGTATTAATCATCCATGCAACTGGCACGCTGATGTTGCTTTTAAAATTACTTGGACGCATCAGCCCCCTGAAGTTTCTCAGAAAAATGCGCACCGCGCAGGTTTTCGCTTTCAGCACATCCAGTTCCAATGCAACCATACCCGTCACACTCAGAACCGTTGAGAAACGTATGGGCGTGGATAACTCAACAGCTTCTTTCATTGTGCCCTTTGGCGCAACTATCAATATGGATGGCACAGCCATTATGCAAGGCGTGGCAACGGTCTTCATTGCCAACGTTTATGGCATTGACCTGGGATTAACCGGGTATCTGACAGTCATTGGCATGGCGGTACTCGCCTCCATCGGCACTGCCGGCGTGCCGGGCGTTGGGCTCATTATGCTGGCGATGGTTTTCAATCAAGTGGGTTTGCCGGTTGAAGGCATTGCGCTAATCATGGGCGTGGATCGCCTGCTGGACATGATGCGCACCGCTGTCAATGTCACCGGAGACGGCGTCATCACCATGATTGTTGCACGCGGTGAAGACAACATATCCATGGACATATTTAACGACCCGGATGCCGGAACTTTGGAAGCTGTGCATTTGCCGCATGGGACGGCACAGAAAGACTAAAGGGCACTTCTAAAGAAAGTACTGTTTGATTTGCAAACGCAGAAACAACTGGAGGTAGCATAATGCGATTAATACATCTTATTTTATTTATTGTCGTAATCATTTTTTTGCCAAAGAATGTTGCTTTTTCGGCTGACACGCCCAGTTTTCAAGAAAATGTATTAACAATTCCAACTATAAATACACCTGAGCAAACTGGGCAATTTCAGGACGCCACATTTGAATTGACTCCACAGGGAACCTGGCAATTACTGGACTTTAAACAAATTGGAACACAAGGACTTGGAATGGAAGGTGTTGTGGACAAGGTTGAGATAATTACAACCGATTCTTTTCCAGTGCAGGTTCTGTTGCGGGTGACAGGTTATTTTTCCAATGGCTGTCCAAGCATTGGGCAAATTAACCACCACCTGAAAGACAATCATTTCGACGTTATTATAAATTCCATTAGTCCTACGGGAGATATTGCGTGCACACAGGCTATTGAGCCTTTTAGAAGAATATTCCATTACCCGTTTATGGGTTAAGTGCCGGTATATACACATACAGCATCAACAATGACAATGTCGGTGACTTTGAATTGACGCAAGATAATGGGCTGTCTGGTGACTGTGATGGTTCTTTTGAGTGCCAGGATGTTGAGCTAACATTTTAACCTTTCAAAAACTGATTTCCATGAATTGTTATTAGCTCTCCCTTGATTCCCCCGTACAGCAGCTGTTAAATAAACACTAGCATGACACACAGATACAACTTATGATGTGCATCATCAACGCATTTAACAAGCAAGCAAATCTATAAAAAATTGGTATTAGTTATCACCATTTTTAAAACGCAGTTAAATCGAGGAGAAAGACATGTCATTGATAAAAAAGTTCTAACGGGTTTTGGAATATTATTTTTAAGTCAAGCCGCTTCAGCAGCAGATTACAGTGTAGAAATCACCAATCTCACACATAAAATCAACTTTACACCGCGCATTGTGATTGCGCATGTTCCAGTATCACTCTTCTCAGCAGGCGATGATTTGAACGATAGCACGGGTGGTCTTCTTGACGGGCAGGTCAATAATGCGCTGACAGAAATCGCTGAGGCGGGCAATGTTGATCCAATGATCACAATTCTGGATCAAGAATCAATCATGAGTGCAGCCTCCCATGCGCTTGGCGATGGCTTATTAAGTGGTGGACAGAAGCAAACGGTAGAATTACTAAATATCCAAGGCCTCAGCAAAATCTCATTATTTGCCATGATGCTACCGACCAACGATGGATTTATTGCCCTGAATAATAAGGATTTACCCGAATCAGGCAGTGTCACTTATTATCTTAATGCCTATGATGCCGGCACAGAAACCAATACCGAATCCTGTGACGATATTCCTGGCCCTTTGTGCGGCGGAACTGCGCAATCTCCAGATGACACAGGTGAAGGATATGTACATATCCATCGCGGCATTCACGGTTTGGGCGCAACAATTGATGCAGCAACATACGACTGGAGAAACCCAGTTGCAGTTGTAACGATCACTAAAACCAGTAATTAAAGCCTGAATATTTAAATGTTTGGAAGCGTCGACTTTTAGCATTATTCATGAAAAATCGGTGCTTCCCTAAGGAAGCGCTGATCAATTCTGAGACAAATGGATGATGAGATAAAACCTTTCAGATTGAGACGAAATGCAGGCAATAGCTCGTATTGCCAAAATTTGCAACAATAAGCTGGAAGATTTTAGCCATCAGATTGGTTCATGAATTGGTCAGTGCTTCCCTAACCGTCTCTCTGCCAGTTCCGATTCAGCCTCAAACCAATCTTGCTCTGCGTCAACGCCATTACCTATGAAACCACGCTTTTCAGCACGAAAATAAGCAGCAATAGCAATCATTTTATGACGATCACTTTCATTTGCTGCACTGACAATTTGACTGGCCAGTGTAGTTTTCTTGCTTTTAGGTGGCTTGGCATTAGGTTTTTTAGTGGCTACTTCACTAGTTTTGCTTGGCATCTAAACTACCTCCTCATATGAATTGAGAATCAATAAAGGGCACTTCTAGAAATCCAGGTTTCATCCCAACAGCTGTGTTACAGAAAAAATCTATTGCTTAGCGATCTATCAGACTTGAGCTTCCTGAACATGCTCGTGACAACTGAATGATAACAATACAATATCACATTATTTATCACTAATCCGTGAATGCAAAGAATCTTCATCTTCGGTTGCATGCAATATTGAACGTCTACCATAATCCCCAAGAACAGACAGAATCCGTTGAAACTCGGTTCGGATAGTAGCGGGCGTGCGCTGTAAGTGAGCCGCAAGAACTTTGGCACTTATTGTTTGCATCGTAAGGCTCGCTTCCAATAATTCACGCTGGGCAGGCGTTAGTGCGCTGTTTCTATCTATATCATCAACAAGACAAGATACATGCATTTTTGCACGTCTCAGTTGACCAATTTCCCACACCTTTTGACGGGCCTGCCGTGGACCTAAACGAATAAAGTCGTCTTGTTTTTTTCGTTGTTCTACATTGATCATCACAATCTCCTAAAAATTAGGGAACATACGAATGATAAACATCTTTTATGTCAGGTCGGCGACAGATTTGTGACAGACTTATGACATCCTTGTGCAAGCTAAACCAGTTGCATATTGTGCATTGTAGAGAAGAAAAATCAATCCAGGAATGTGGCAAATTGCCGCACTTCCAAATCAACATTGGTGGCGAAACTCATTATCGATTAAGAATCAATAAAAAGGCTGGATGGTGTCCAGCTCAGACAGTTTTTGATTATAATCAAAAATATATTAGAGCATTTTATCATAAAGTTATCATTTGTTACATGATGGTGATTGATAAAAAAGAGGAATCTTTATAATAATGTTTATGATGATTTGTTCCTCATAAACATGCTGTTAGGCACAATACAAGTTTAGATTATTTGAGAGAATAATGAGTAAAGAAACAACATTGCATTTCTTTTCTGGAAAAATGGCAGCAGGTAAATCTACGTTGGCAAAAAGTATTTCAGATGAAAATAATGCGATTCTTATCATAGAGGATCAGTGGCTTTCTCAACTTTATCCAAAAGAAATTACAAATATTCCAGAATATTTAAAATACTCAACAAGACTGAAAAATTTAATGTCCGATCATATTTGTTCATTACTTAGTCGTGGTATTTCGGTGGTCGTGGACTTTCCTGGTAACACCATTGATCAACGTAACTGGTTTCGTAATATCTTTGAGCGGTCAAATGTCCATCATACGCTTCACTTTGTAGATTCCAGTGATGCCGTATGTAAACTACAGCTGAAAGGCCGGAGCAGAGATAGAGAGGGGGAAGCGTTTACTTCGGAAGAGGAGTTTGATGCCATAAGTAAATATTTCCAGCCCCCTTCTGATAGTGAAGGTTTCAATATCGTACGGTATGAGAGAAATTGTACCTAACAATGACCATCAACTCGGACATTTTTCCGAAGTGGTTTTTTAATGTGCTAAAAGAGCTAAGCACAAGAAAAAAACTACTACAAAATGTCGGTTATCGCTGGCGTTATATTTTTATCATCCAACATGCATCAAATGCTTTTTATGTCAAAAAATACAAAAAAAAATCATTTTAATCCTGTATTCGCGAATAAGTATTGGACTAGTGAAAATGCTGGTTGGCAATACAAATATTATTACTACTGCAAACACAGGATGTGTGTCGTTGACTCAAACAAAGATAAAGGTAAAACGGCATGGGGTTATGAGGTAAACCTATACTCGCAAGAATTGGAAGATCGCCTTGACACCGAATTAGAAAATGAAAGTGCTATTCTTTACGAGAAGCTAATTAAAGGAATTAGTTTAACTGCTGATGAGCGCATGAAATGGGGGCAATTTATTGTTACCCAATCAGTTAGAACGCCAAGCTTTTTCAAATATAGAGATTATCTTGAGAGATTGAACGGCGGAGACTATTCCTATAAAGACACAATTTTAGGTTGTGCTGGATGTGAAGAAAATAAGTATGTTGCCACAAAAAATTGGTTGGTACTCAAGGCGCATGAAAATGATTTCTTTATCCGGACAGACAATCCTGTATACATGACTGGTTTTCTTAATAACCCTTCAACTACTATATTTTATCCATTAACTCCTGAACTATGTTTTGTTGCATGTTCAACAATTGAAACGATTTTGCTGATAAAAGGAATGGAGATACCGTTTCCAAAGCAAGAGTTTCTTCAGCTGGAAAGAGGTGATGCATGGCACATAAACTTTGAACTCTTAAAATCCACGAGCTCATCGGTAATTGTTGCAAAGAAGGACAATAGTCCAGCAGTTAGCCATATGAGTCTTGAAGTACTTGGTGCGTTTCCCCAAATACCTTTTATGCTGTCTTCAGCTAACAATCATTATTCTGAGGCTGGGGAAATAGAGACTATAACAAAAATTATGTCGGCTGCTGATGGCGTGGACTACCCAACATACAGGGAATATCCATTTAACCCCTTTTATGGACTTGAGTTTTCAGAAGGTATAAATCCATTTTCAGTCTTTGGTGTCACTGATGATCGCCTTCGACAAGAAGGTTTGATAGAGTAAACCTAATCGGGTAGCTGAGGGTCTCTAACCCTCAGCGCGGTAGGGATAAGCTTGCATCATCCACCGCATGGTAAATTCAATAACCATCGATGCTTCAATCAAATTATATATTTCAGGTTCTGGTGAAGGAAGATGAAGTATAGCAATTGTTAAACTGGCGGATGGCGCTACGCTCTTCCGCCCTACCGCACTGAAGAACGCCCTTAGCTTTTCTCTGTGTTCTCTAGTGGTCTCTGTGTTTAAAATCAACACAGCCAATCTGAAACTAGCGCCGCCAAGAAGCAACATCCATCCCAACAACTGAAGATTCTTCAATTACACGCTGGTTATCAAAATCAACACGTTGACCCGCATTGATCAAGCGCGTTTGCTCGTCAATAGTCATTTCCAATTGACCCTTGGCGATTGCAATACTGCCGCCGTTCTTAATGGTCTGTAGGCTGAAATCAGCGCCCATGTCCCAGAAACGCACGTCACCCATGACAATTTCCAATCGCTTGCTATCTGCCGCGATGCTGTTCCCACTAAAATAGGTATTTCCCTGAATGATCTCGACTTTGGGTGGCTCGCTATTGGTCACTGTGAGCGCAGTATTCGCATCCAATTCAACACTAATCTCAGGTGTTATCGCAACACGCTGATATTGCCCTGCTGTTGTCTCATGCATCTGGGTTGATAACGGTGAAGGCAGCACAAAGATCAAAGCACCCACTAACATGACCATTGCAGCACTGAGAAAAGGTAACAGCAGCTTTTTCTTGCTAGATATTGAAACCGAAGGTTTATTCATTTAATTATTTTATTCTTTCGATGGATCAGTTATAAAACCGATTCTTGCCATACCAGCCTTGGCTGCGATACTCATGACTCGCGCCACATTTTCGTAATGCGTCAGTTTGTCTGCGCGAATGTGTAATTCAGTTTTGGGCTCTTGTGCAATGATGATGCTGAAACGTGTGTCCAATTCTTCCAATGCCACGGGTTCGCCATTCCAGAAAAGTTGGCCATCGGTACTCACGGCCAGTTCGACATGTTCAGGTTGGGTAATGTTTGGTGCGCTCTCTGCCTTGGGTAAATCAATTTTTACTGAATGCGTGAGCAGTGGCGCGGTGATAATAAAAATTATCAGCAATACCAACATCACATCCACTAATGGCACCACGTTAATCTCCGACATGGGTGCCTGGCCTCCACCATTATGCATACTGCCGAATGCCATTATTTTCCCCTCTCAGAAATTGAGTTGGATATTACCGGCGCGACGGTTTGTGGTGCCTGATCCGCTGCGGACGATCCATTATTATTGTCACCAACGGTAATTAAGATGAACAAATCATGCGCAAAAGCATCCAAACGCGACAGCCAAATACGATTACGACGCACAAAAGCGTTATAAGCCAATACAGCCGGAATGGCGACGGCCAGTCCTAATGCGGTCATGATTAATGCTTCACCGACCGGGCCAGCCACTTTATCCAAGGTGCCCTGACCGGACAGACCAATTTGGATCAACGCATGGTAGATACCCCACACGGTACCAAATAAACCAATATAAGGTGCTGCCGAACCTGCCGATGCAATCAAGGTTAATCCATTCTCAACACGTGTGGCTTCTTTATCGATCCCATTGCGTAGTGCACGCGTAATAAATTCACTTGTTCCACCCGCTGCGGCCAGTTTCTGTATGCCATGCATCTTGGAATCCGCAGCGGCATCAATGCCCTGCTTGGCAAGCTCGGCAAAGGCGTTGTTGGGTGCAGCATCATTTAATGACACCTTGACGTCTTGCAAAGAATCAACGCCCCAAAAATGCTTGAGAAACGCTTTCGCACGCTTTTTGGCAATATAATTGGCAATACTTTTAGTCACAATCAGATACCAGCTTGACACTGACAGCGACAGTAGCAGCACCAAAACGCTGATACCAACCCCATCAATCTGGGCTAGAAAATGAGAAAAGCCAAGTTTTTCTTCCATTAGATCAATTTCCTTGCAGTACAAAATTAAAAGGTTGCAAAGCTACCGCCCGAACCGGTTGTCCATTGCGTATTGAGGGTCTGCATTGCCAGCTCTTAACGGCTTCCAGCGCGGCTTTATCCAGGCGATCATAACCACTGCTATCAACGACTTGCGCTTGATCAATACGGCCATTTTCATCCAGCTCGACGCGCAACATCAATTTTCCCTCTTCACCCATACGGCGGGAAATAGCCGGATAAGTCGGCGCCGATAATTTAGGACAAGATACAGATAATTCAGAAGATAACGTCACCGGTCCCGTTTGCATTTGTGTCTGTGACGGTTCAATAACTGGCTGCGGGATAACCTCGTGTTCTATTTCCAGATCAGGTTCAGGCTCGGGCGGCACAGCGGGTTCTTGCTGTGGCACCACTGGGGCATTTGTCACCAAACGCTGTATTTTAGGTTTAGGCTCCGGTTTTTTTATCGGTTGCAATTTAACTGGTGCCGGCTCCGGCCTGGCTTTTGGCGCTGTGTCAGGTGTTGGCAGTGAAATCATATCGGCAAATAATGTGACCATCTGCTCCGGCGGCGGTATTAATTTCTGGTTCCACAGCACGTAGAACAATGCGCCATGTATAGCGAGCACAAACAATAATCCAGGCAAAGAAATAAATGTTCGCCGAGATTCCAAGTACTCAAAATTTTCCCGAGATAGTGAATGCATTACAAGGCAGGAGAGAAGACAGAAAGATGCGCTGATTTATCCATGAATCATTGCCTGATGGCTAAAAGTTGTCCATTTGACTCAAAATAATCAGTAAATCCCAAGAAACATGCTTGCCAGTGATAAAACAGGACATGAATTAAAGCGGGCTACGCAAAACGGTAATAATAACGCAAACGATAATAATTATCAATAACCTTAAGGGACGTGATTATATGTTAAAGCAGAATTTTCAATAATTGATCACACAACGCTTAAGCATGAACAAACAACGTGTTAGTCAAATGCTGATAGTGTAATACCAACAATTTTATTAATTTTTTCCGGTGGGACTTTGGCGGAAATCATTGTTCTAATGCCAGCGATACTACTCATTAAAAACAAGGCAAGCGCATCGGGATCTTTCTCTTTATTAATAACCCCCTCACGCTGACCCGTTTTTATCGCTGTCTGTAGCACCCTGTTAAAACGCAATATTGCCGAAGAAGCTAATTGGGAAACATAAACATCACGCCCACCAAATTCATGCGCACTCATTACAAAACTGCCTAAACGAGGTTGATCTACCTCACGCACACCGCTTGCCAGATCATATAAAAAATTTTCAATAAAAACGCGCCCGGTCAACGATTGCTTCAGGCCATTTTCCATTTGCACTATTTGCTTGTCACAAAAAAGATCCAGGCATTGCTCAAACAACTGGGATTTATTGCCATACGCATGATAAAAACTGCTTCTGGAAATTTTAGTCGCCTCAAGCAAGTCGCCCAGGGTCGTCGACTCGTACCCCTTTTCCCAGAATACATTCATTGCGACTTCTAGCACCTCCTCAGGATCATACTCAAGTGGTCTACCTTTTTTCATAAATATCACAAACCTGATAATATGCGTTTTAAAATAAGGAAGCGCTGGTTAATTCAAAATTAAATGAATTAGTGCTGCTTTTTATAGTTCTTTTTTTTGATAATTGCAATAACTATTATAAAAATATTTCCAGGTTTCATCATCGAACCACGTCTATAACGAACACGAACGAATTGATTCTATTCTGTTGGGAAAAATATACACACGCTATATTCAGCATTTCTCCGTCGGAGTAACGATAACTTGTCATGCTTTTCATACACTGATCTGCAAATTTTATCTGACTACAGATCCATTAACAAATAACAAAATCAATATCATAGCTTAGGAAAAATCATGTTACACTCCAAAATTGGGTTTTGGCGCCGAATAGCTAGTATACTGTATGAATCGCTGCTTTTACTTGGCGTTATTTTTGTCGCCAGTTTTATATTTCATCTTATTTTTCGCGACCCAAATGCTGCTTATTTCAGGCCACTTTATCAATTCTACTTATTGGTAATTATGGGATATTACTTTACTTGGTTCTGGACGCATGGCGGACAAACGCTAGCCATGCAAACCTGGAAAATGCGCGTTGTCACTAAAGATGGAAAACCGCTCGACAAACGCAAAGCCGCGAGCCGCTATTTACTAGCTATCGTTGGCATTTTATTTTTTGGCATTGGCCTCATCTGGGCATTATTTGATCGTGACCATCAGTTTTTACATGACAAATTAGCTGGCACTCAAATTATCAAAGTTGAAGATTCAGCGGCTTAAACTATCACTCAAGTCAAAACAATTTTGTCCAAATATAAAAGAAGCCTCAAATACAAGAACACTTCTTACAAAAACATAACCTATTGAATGAACTGCAATATAAAGCAAAACTGAAATACAAATAAAATAATTTACTACTTTTGTACTGGTATGCTAAAATCGCTTTTAGAGGCAATTTATTGATTTAATATGTAAACGTAGTTAGCGTAATCAGCAGTTAATTTCTCACTCTCTTTTTGATAGGACATTAGCCAATGCGTAGTTTAACTTCTTCAAAAACCGACTACCTAAAATTCTTACTCAAAGAATATGTTTGTCAGGCCTATCTATTAATTCCCCTTTCTGCACTGGTCATTATCTTTGTATTTGACCTTTATTCTCCACTAGGTGTCGCTGCTGGCACGCCTTATGCACTCTTGGTATTTGGCACGCTGTGGATAAAGGGTAAGCATTGCACCTATATCGTTACGGCTATGGGACTGGCACTTACCTTGGTTGGATTTTTCCTGTCACCGACAAATGTTGTACCCATTGACATTGTCATTATTAATCGCATTCTTGCCGTGCTATTAATACTCACCACAATGATCATGGTTCTGAAAACCAAAAAAGCCCTTGATCACATTTCCGTGTTAAAAACCCAGACTATTATTGACCCACTCACTCAATGTAAAAACAAACTGGCCTTTGAGAAAGAACTGGATTTTGAAATACTGCGTAACAAACGCTATAAAAGAAACTTAACCATTGGTATTTTCAACATACATGACTTTAAGTATTTGACCTTTTCTCATGGTAAGGATAAAGGGGGGCAAGTCATCAAGAGAGTTTGCCAGGAAATACAAAATATGACACGAAATACCGATCTGTTATATCGTATTGATAATGACAAATTCGCCATTCTGTTTTCAGAAACAAATTTACCAAAAGCTAAAGAAGTCAGTACCATGATCTGTAAAGATATTACAAACAATAAAAATGGAATCCAAATCACTTTAAATGCAGGACTAGCTTCGCTTGATGCAGATGATAACAAAGAAAAACTATATCACCGCGCAGAAACCGCCTTATCAATTTCACAGAAACATGATATTGATCAGGTTTCAACACTGCCAGATGTCAATGTTTCCAGATCCCCTGTTCCAGCAATTTTAAGTCGGCCAAGATCTGAGTTACAAAGCCAAGGAAACGCTAACTAATTCTGCAAAAAGCATGGTGAGATAAAATTCGATTTTATCTCACCATCATTCTTTCTCCTTTCAGTCCCAACATTAATCAACAAATCTTCCGGGCATTTCTAAAAACGCCAGATTTCATCCCAACTGCTGTATTACAGAAAAAAATTATTGTTGTCATATCAAACATATGCTGCGCTGCAAAATTTTTTATGCGCCTTGCATTTGGGCGCACTCTGAATTCTTAGAAGCGCCCTTCTGTTGTCCCCTTCCTAACAATTAGCAATAGTAGAAAATGCACTTGTCTCTAGTAGGCTGTCCGAGAATAGAATGATCTACTGCGGGAAAGTTATTTTGGTCAGATTTCCCGATCATTTTCGTTAAATAGAACAACTATTCGCCTCAAATGATCAAAATATCTGCCTCAAAACTACTTCCCCTCGCTACGACCACTATTCTCGGACAACCTCCTAGTACGTTCAACCGGACAGTTCGATATAATTGATACGACCGGCCAAGCTTTCCGATGATTGCCGGAGTAGGCCAATAGATGCGGAACCCAATAGAAGAAATTAATCACCTTTGCGTCCCGCTCTTCTGTTTTTATCAATATCCCCCCCGT
>JAJFJK010000110.1 GCA_021774075.1 Nitrosomonas sp.
GGGGAATATGATTTCTCGGATGAAAAAATGGTCGATTCCATCGGGTTGTAAGCTCTCAAAAAACTGCCTTTAAAATCAGCTAAAATTTGAGAGGTTGAAAATCGTCTGTAGGCCTTTATGAACAATAGGTTATCCAAAATCCCGTGAAACTTTAGAGCCTTTTGTTTATTAGTACCCTATAAACAAATACTCTGTGTGTGGTTGGATCAAGTTTTAATCCGCCAAGCTCAATAATTTCATCAGACATTTCAGGCAAACGCCGGCGCAATACTGCTTTTATTCGAGCAATGAGTTCGCGCGGTGAGAAAGGTTTGGTGATGTAGTCATCTGCACCTGCATCTAATCCCAAGATTTTATCTTGCTCTTCAATTCTTGCGGTTAGCATGATGATTGGTAAGGATTTTGTGCGTGTTTCACGTCTGAGTCTTCGAGCAAACTCGATACCGCTCATACTCGGCAACATCCAGTCCAGCAGCACCAAATCAGGTAAAACATTATTGACCATTATTATGGCTTGTTCCGCATCATAGACACACAAAGGCACATGACCATTTTTCTTTAGGTTATATGAGATGAGTTCTTGTATCGCGGGTTCATCTTCGACGACTAATATAGTTACAGACATCTGCAATTCCATTTAAAAACAGGTTTTATTTTCAATATGTTGAAATAGTATAGAAGTTTTGTTGCATTTTTGTGACAAACGGCATCGTTGTAATACTCAGGTCAGGAGTTTGTCGAACTTAAGATTAAACTATTGCGCAAATGGAGCAAGCAGTTCATATCGGTCAGCCTTTCATGCAACCCGGTAGGAAAGGGCTTTAACCTGGAAACCAAGCAAAATATGGTTCGACGCTTATGATGTTCCAAATCTGATGATGCGTTGTTTGGTACAGCGTTACTTCTGCAATTATCCGAAGCGATCTTCAACTAGTCCTCCTCAAAATTACTAATGTATTACGGAGACTTAATTTTCCTGTCATAGAAACTTCATCTGATCTTCATTGGCTTGTCATACAGTAAAGGTAACTTTGAAATCCAGGAAAAAAAACCTGGAGAGAAAATTTATTAAAATCTATTAAATGAGGGCAAATGATTAATAAAACGAACATGGATAATAAAAAGGGGCTTGTGCTTTCCTCTATTCTATTGGCGATATATGCAATTGCTATTGTTCTTTTTCCAATTATCGGTAATGCCGCTGATTTTGGCGTAAAGACCGAGAAATTGTTAAAAGCACAATCGCATAAATTATTTGGTATTCAAAAACCGTTGCAGGAATCAGCGCCGGCAACAAGTGGCGCATATCGGTCTGAGGATCAACCAGCATCGGATCAAGTATTACTGGCAAAAAGATTAAAAGCCGAATATGTCACCCGTAATGCCGGTAATAAAACAGACATGATGGTGCTGTGGCCGGGAGACAAGCCGACCCATTTGGTAACTTGTGTAGAAGGTGGCCGGGAGGACCTCGGTTTGAGTAAATTCAATCCATCGGTACAGCGTATCGATCTGCAGACGGGTGCTGTTGCAACCATTCTGCGTGGCATGAGCCGTTGTGACGGTATCCGCACAACACCTTGGAATACAATTTTGGCAACTGAGGAAGCCGGTGATGGTAGAGCGTATGAAATTGCTATGCCATTATTTACTACAGAATCTACAGTGGTTGATCGGGCAACGGGTGAGGTTTCTGGTAGTTCTGCTGCAAATGTGATTCAACGTACTGCATTACCCACCATGGCATGGGAAGGTTTAACCGTGCTTGATTCAGGTGTTGTGATTGGAGGAGATGAATTACGCCCTGGTACTGCTGAGCCGGATGCAAACGGTGGCGCAATTTTCAAATTTATTCCAGCCTCTCCATGGAACGGCGTAGCAGGACTGGAAAATTCTCCATTTGCTTTAGGTACAGTTTACGCCTTGCAGGTTACCTGTAGAGAAGGAAGACAGCAGTTTGGACAAGGTTGTGAGGTGGGTAAAGCAACCTGGGTAGGTCCGATTGAGCCGCTCGAAGCCAGGTCTCATGCCGAAGAAATGCAAGCAACAGGTTATTACAGACCGGAAGATCTGCATACAGACCCAGTGTTTGTGGCACCGGAAAGTTTCCCATCAGCAGTGCGTTTTTGCTGGGCGAATACCGGTAATGAAGGTGCACACAATTACGCTGAAGTCATGTGCGCAATTGATCTTGAGCCTGAAACAGGCACTGTTGTTGATGGCGATGACCGGTTGGTGGTTGTAAACCGCTTTATCGAAGGTGATATGGATTTCAATTCTTTCGACAATCTGGCATTTCAACCAAAGACAGGTAATTTGTATGTGATTGAAGATCATCCTAATGGTGATGTATTTGCTTGCTTGCCTGATGGCGCAGACAGAGATATCAAATCGGATGGTTGCATCAAAATCATGTCTGTAAAAGATAGCTCTGCTGAGCCATCTGGTTTTACCTTCTCTAATGATGGTAAAACAGCATATGTTTCCATCCAACATTCCAACGATGACAATATGCCGGATTACGATGATTATCCGACGGACGATATATTGAAAATTACTGGATTTAAAGTTAAATAATGAAAGAAATTCCTCAAGCTGTACTTTGATCCTCGTAAGATTATAAAAAAGCCGCTTCTCTGCGGCTTTTTTATGCCAAATAACGCTGCAATTAAGTCATAAGATTACGTTTTGCAAAAACGTTTATCACTGGTTTCTCCTTTATTATTGGTGATAAACTAAAAAAAACCGTTATGAAGCAATCCGTCTGGAAGAAAATATTTCAACATTATTTTGAACATATTTGGTGGAGACATGAGACTTTATTTGATATCGATTTGTTTATTGCTAAGCGCTTGTTCTGGCCTGTCGCCTATTTTTAAAGACGCACAAGTAACTGATATTACTTATGATCAAGTAAGTGAAGATATAGATCACTATAAAGATAGCCTTGTGCGTTGGGGTGGCGTCATAATCGATGTGGAAAATAATGAAGATTTTAGCTTGATGCAATTAATGTTTTATCCATTGGATTATTATGGTCGTCCCCAATTAACTAAGCCTAGTGAAGGACGTTTTGTCATTAAAAGCGCTGAATTTCTTCGCCCTGAGCACTACTATAGCGCAGATAGGGAAATTATTGTCGTGGGCGTAATTGATGGTGATATCGAACTGACGACGAGTAATAAAACGAGTGTTTGGGTGCCACTGATAAAATCCACAGATATTCATCTTTGGCCTATTAATTATCGAGGTAATTATTACGGCAATTGTCCATCTTGTTATTTTAGGCAGTTATTCTGGTAGGCGATTTCGAGTTGAACGTGCTCGCGATCGGAGCCGAAGTTATTGTGTAGTATAGGGTGTTCTGTGCGAAATGTTATGTTTAAACGACAATCGGTAAATTGAATAGTCCATGACAGCGTAATTTCCAGTGATAATTTTTCAAGGACAACATTTTTCATTGGGAATATCATAATTTGACGCCTTTTGGCTGGGTGTTTTCCTATCCAATGACGAATGCGCTCTCGTTTCATTGAAGTAATCTTGATATTGGTTTAGTTTTCTACCCAAATCTTCAACATTCCAAAAAAGTACATGGTTCAAAAATTCTTGTCGGCAAAGCCCTATACTGCGCTCAACGAAAGGATGGGATGTGGGCATGCCCAGAACTGTTTTGATTTCTTTGATTCCTAATATTCTCAGGTTTGCTTGCCAGCGATGGGATTCAAATAATGGGTCGTTGTCCGAAATCAAATAGTTGGGCAATGTTTTGCCGACGATTATTTTGTTAAACATGCAACAAACTGCGATACCGTCAGGGTTACCAGTATGCACAGAAAAACCGATAATTCTTCGACTATAAATGTCGATAACAAGCATTACCCAATGTGACTTTAGCAGAATAGACTCGCAACGGAATAAGTCTACTGACCACAAACTGTCCTTTGCGTGCCCCATAAATGTCAGCCAAGACGGACCGTCGTTATCCGGCAGCTTTTTAAAATTATGGCGCAGAATTCGAGCTACGGCGAATCGGCTGATATCTATACCGAATTCCTTATAAATCTGCATTGCGATACGGCCGTATCCGAATCGTGGATTTCGCCGTTTCATTTCAACCACAAGCTCAATCAGTTTCTGTTCAGGTCCTTTACGTCCGGGTTTAATTCGATTTTTACTGGAATATAGGTCTCGGTATTTTCGTTTAACCAATGCCTGATGAAACTTCAAGAGTGTAGCAGGCTTTAATATTACCGCTAGTTTTTGAAGTCTATTTTTGCTGATAAAAAATGTCAGATAACCAAACAAGACACGATCAAAAGAAGTCAATCGGGGTGCACGCGATCGTTGACGTGTCAATGTGATCAGTTGCTGTTTCAGTAACAGGTTTTCTGCCATCACGGTTTTTATTCCACCCGGCCTAATAAGCTTGGCAAGCGTCACAAAAAGGTGAATCAATAATTGTATCTGGCTTATCTTACCCGCTTATGGCCAAACAACAAGTTGGCTATACAATAGACATTACATGAAAATAGTATTTCGAACAGTACACACTAAACGCCACTCAACTGAGGTATTCAAGTTGATAGATTTGAGTGTGCCTACGGCCGTAAGAGTTGTTTTCTTGCAAGACCAACTTATATAAGTCTACCTGCAGTTAATAATAAAAGTAAGTTATATCAATAGTATATGATGATTTTGTTATCTGTAATCATCGTCATAATTTTGTAACAAAAAAGAGTCATACTGTTTTTTATCAGCATGATTGTTTTATATTTACCCCAACGGTAACTTTTATTTTTGCTCAAATCATTTTCTGTGTGGGAAGAAGGAAAAATGTCTAAGAAATTAATAATTCTGATTGCTGTGTTAATGACTTTCGCTGGATATGTTAATGCGCAATCTTCGCGTGATTATATCAATATAGTGGGTTCATCGACAGTTTATCCCTTTGCAACGGTAGTTGCTGAGACTTTTGGTAAGACAACAGGTTTCAAAACACCAAAAATTGAGTCTACAGGTTCTGGCGGTGGCTTTAAACTTTTTTGTGAAGGTATCGGAGTTGAGCATCCTGACATTGTTGATGCTTCTCGTGCGATTAAAAAATCAGAAATTGAAACATGTGCAGCAAATGGTGTGACCGATATTATCGAAGTAAAAATTGGTTACGATGGTATTGCGATTGCCAACTCCAGAAAAGCTCCTCAATTGAGGCTTTCTCTAAAAGATCTGTTTTTGGCATTGGCTAAGAATGTACCTGACCCTAAAGGTGGTGAGATGCTGATTCCAAATCCATATAAGACATGGCAAGATGTAAATTCAGGTTTACCTAATGCTACCATTGAAGTCCTCGGACCGCCACCAACTTCTGGTACTCGTGATGCATTTGTCGAACTTGCAATGGAGGGCGGCTGCAAAGAGATAGACTGGATAAAAACAATAGAAAAGAAAAATAGAGAACATTACAAATCAATCTGTCATACGATTCGTGAAGATGGCGGTTACATCGAAGCTGGTGAGAATGACAACCTAATTGTGCAAAAGCTTGAAGCAAACCCAAATGCATTGGGTATTTTTGGCTATAGTTTCCTGGATCAAAATTATGACAAGGTTCAAGGTTCAATTATTGATGGTGTAGTACCTTCATTTGACACTATCGGTGACAATAACTATCCCATTGCTCGTCCGCTTTTCTTGTATGTCAAGAAAGCACACGTTGGAATGATTCCTGGAATAAAAGAGTACTTGAGTGAGCTTGTCAGTGACAAAGCCTGGGGTGAAGAAGGATATCTTGCTGATAAAGGATTAATCCCTATGCCTATAGCTGAGCGTCAGATTTATGCCCAGAATGTCAAACAATTGCGAATTATCACATTTACCGACAATTAATTGGTAAGAAAGTAACGTAATGCGTTAATTTTTTATTGACATATATGCATACACTCACTCTTGTTGTCATCTTATTCTTATTATCTGCAGTCAGTTTTTACTTTGGACGACGGCGTGCACTTGCTGTTTCCAGTGGCAATGTTCGGGATCTAAATTCTTTACTCGGTTATTATGGTATCTACACAGC
This sequence comes from Nitrosomonas sp., assembly GCA_021774075.1. Taxonomy (GTDB): domain Bacteria; phylum Pseudomonadota; class Gammaproteobacteria; order Burkholderiales; family Nitrosomonadaceae; genus Nitrosomonas. Next base: position 6,077 of record JAJFJK010000110.1, read on the forward strand.
ATTTTGGTGTGGAATTCCGGCGCTTGTTGTTTTGGTTATTTGGCAAATTTTTGAATCGTCAATTATTACCAATATAGTTATTTCTGCCTTGCCTACAGAAATAACTCCACTTACAACTCAGCAATTGGGTCTGATCGTCAATGACATTAAAAACCTAGTAAATGGAAGTATTGTTAGCAGTAACATTTCACCAGAACTAGAAACTGCAGCCAGCCATTACCGTGAACTACAAAAAATAAGTGAAGGCGCATTATTTATTGTGACAATAACACTTGGATTGATTGGTGCTACCTATGCGTGGTTAAGGATTCACCAGCAACAAAGAGCACGCAACAAAATTGAAAACGTTATCCTGATTTTTCTGATCATTTGTTCATCGATCGCAATATTTACAACATTAGGCATCGTATTGTCAGTTATGTTTGAAGCAATACGATTTTTTCAAGTGGTGCCCATTACTGATTTTTTATTTGGCGTAGAATGGAGTCCCCAAACTGCCATTCGATCTGATCAAGTTGGTTCATCTGGTGCATTTGGTGCCATTCCCTTATTCACAGGAACTATGCTCATCTCTGCTATTGCCATGGTAATCGCAGTACCAATCGGTTTAATGTCGGCTATATATTTGGCTGAGTATGCATCACCGCGTATACGCACCCTTATAAAACCATTGCTTGAAATTCTTGCTGGTATTCCAACAGTTGTTTATGGGTTTTTTGCAGCATTAACAGTTGCGCCGATTATTCGTGGTTGGGGTGAGTCTCTAGGGTTGGATGTTGCATCAGAAAGTGCATTAGCAGCGGGCTTTGTTATGGGAATTATGATTATTCCATTCGTGTCGTCTCTTTCAGACGATGTCATTAATGCTGTCCCGCAATCATTACGTGATGGAGCATATGGATTAGGAGCGACACAATCTGAGGCTATCAGGAAAGTGATTATTCCAGCTGCACTTCCTGGCATCGTAGGTGGTGTTTTATTAGCTGCATCACGCGCTATTGGTGAAACTATGATTGTGGTTATGGCTGCAGGGCTTGCAGCAAACTTGACTGCTAATCCGCTGGAATCTGTTACGACAGTCACTGTGCAAATTGTTACCTTGTTGGTTGGTGACCAAGAATTTGATAGTCCAAAAACACTCGCAGCGTTTGCGTTAGGATTGGTGCTTTTTGTAATTACACTAATACTTAACATAATTGCATTATATGTAACAAGAAGGTTCCGTGAACAATATGACTAAACCTGTTTCTCAGAAACTAAAAACTATTGATTTGGTAAATGCCAATTTGGCAAAACGACGAGTGTTTGAGAAATTATTTCAGTGTATTGGTTTGGTATCCATATTACTAGGAGTGGTATTTCTTTCTGTACTTTTTTATAGCATTATCTCAAAAGGTTACACTGCTTTTCAGCAAACATTCGTTCAACTGGAAGTGCATTTTGATGAGCAGCTCCTGGATCCGGAAGGAACGCGCAACCATGACACGCTTTCAACTGCTGATTATGGTGGCTTGGTTAAGCGCAGCATGCAACAGATGTTTCCTGAGGTAAACAATCGCAGGGAAAAACGGCAGTTATATAGTCTTATTAGCACTGGCGCAACGTATCAACTAAGGAGGATAGTGATGGATGACTCTTCCATGATTGGCCAAACAACTCGGGTTTGGGTACCTGCAGACGATGATGTTGACATGTTGATTAAGGGGCATATGAAACGTGATATTCCTGAGACAGAGCGTCGCTTGCATGATGTACAAATTGCATGGCTTGATCAATTAGATGCGGAAGAAAAGCTATCACTTAAATTCAATACAGCATTTTTCACAAACGGTGATTCGCGTGAACCAGAACTAGCTGGAATA
>JAJFJK010000012.1 GCA_021774075.1 Nitrosomonas sp.
GGCGCTTATACGTGCTTTTATAAGCCCGTAAAACCTTCTGGTCACACGTCTCGACATATCCAGTATTTCCCTCCAAAGCTTGGATACTGGGTTTTTCATCAATACTTAGAACCAACGCGTTAAGTGGCGGGTTCAAGTACAACCCAATAATATTCGCCGATTTTTCTGCAAATTCAGGATCGGTGCTGACACACCAGCTACGAGCTCTATGCAAATGAATACCTTCTTTCTTCAATGCTCGCCAAACTGCATGATTACTAGCTTCCAGCTGCTCAGCCAAGGTTGGGCAGTCCCATCTGACCAACCCTTCAGGTGGGCCTGTATCTAACTTGGATAACAGCTTGTCCCTAAACGCCTTTCCATATGTTTCCGGTTTCCCAGGCCGCTGCTCATCTTCAAGCCCAGCAATACCTCGTTCAGCAAAGCGCCGACGCCACTTGCTGACTCGCGGCACAGACATTTTAAATTCCGCAGCAACCTCTTGGTTCTGCTTTCCTGTAGCACAGGCTAAAATAATTCTAGCTGCTCCGCGCTGTGGCTTCGCGTAACTTTTTCCAAATAAACTTTTTGTGCTTCTGTAAGTATGATTTCTATTGCTTTTCTAGGCATAGTGACTATTATAGCTAATAATGTACATTATTAACGCAATTAAAAACTAGTTTCCATTCGCCTGCTGCTTGAAGTCCCCGCAGCAGGAATTGGCGAAAGCCTAATACCTGTTTGATAATACCAAACACTGGCTCAACAGTGCATTTACGTCTGCCGTAAAGTTCGCGTCCTGCTTGTGTTTTGAGTTGATGCGTCATGCTAACCAAGGGAGTGTCTGCTTGCAGTCGCTGTGTATGGGCAGATGATGAGCCTCACGTCCAGCGAAATGATGGTGTTATGTCACGTTCAGCGCAGGCTTTAACATTATCCTGGCTAAAATAACCATTGTCGGCCAGCAGTGTGACAGGTTTGCCGAGCGGATCTTGCAAATTATCCAGCGTTCGAGCATCGGCTTGACGCATTGCTTGTCGTTGGTTTCAGTGGTCAGGTCGCTGGCGACAATGAGCATACTCTCGATATCGACGGCTGCCTGACCGTTATAGCCTCGTATTTTGAAGCATTGACTTTGATCTTGGTGCCATCCAGCGATATGCGCCCCAATTTAAACAGCTTCATTGTTTGCGCAATGACCAACACCTGCACAAACAAATCCTCCAATTCCACCAGAAAATTTTTGCAGAAATTTGCGTTCGTGTCATGGTCCGGGTGTTAATCTGCAGCAAGAAAACGAAATGCTACTGAGTCATAGGTCGCCCGCTCAATCTTGCGGCTGGAAAATGTACCGGTGGCATAGCCGTAAACCAATAGCGCTAACATCATGGCCGGATGGTAGGCTTCTGAACCTTTGCCGGAATATCGATTTGTCAGTTTCGTCAAACCCAACTCATCAATGACCTCAATGATGAACCGCGCCAAATTATTGTCCGGTAACCAGCCATCTATTGAAAGGGGTAAAAGGTACTGCTGTTGACGATTGTAGGGTTTGAATTGACTCATACGGCTTCCCGAAAAATCTGATTTTAATTGTTTACTATTGTAACAAATTGAGCCTTCTGACACTTTAAGTCCTACAGACTCCTAGGAGGCTTACAATAAAACCGTGATGGAAATTCTTCACTTCGTCCTCTGTTTCTAATCACATCACCACCTTCGCTGACACAAACCATCGTTGACTTGTCCAGATTCGGGAAATATTCATTTGATCCAGGTTGTGCGGATGTTGGTGGTACTTTTTCCCTGATCCTGGCACAGATTTCCGATTCATTTGGTTTTGATGGCACATCCGCCATGGCTGGTATTGGACATAACCCACATGGGTCGCCCGGACATAAACAACCTTTACAACTGGCCTGGGCAGGTGCGGCCAGTATTGCCAAACATAAGCCAAAAATTAGTATAAAAAACATCTTAAACATACTGATTAATTCTAAACGCATTATTTATTCCTTTTATCGAGATTCTGTTAGAAAAGCGCCAATTAGTTCTGATTCGAATAGATGATGGGGAAGGTATTTGATCATCAAATATTGAATCGTAAATAATCAGCGATTCCTTAACTATGCTTTATTCTAACCCCATAAATTGCAAATAAATAATGATTCGCTACAAAACACAAAAACATTTAAAATAGCGCCTTTTTTCAAATCTTCATTTCAGGTTAAAACTTTGATCACTACAGCCAATATCACCATGCAATTTGGGGCCAAGCCTCTGTTTGAAAATGTTTCTGTAAAATTTGGTAATGGTAATCGTTATGGTTTAATTGGTGCCAATGGTTGCGGTAAATCCACATTCATGAAGATTCTTGGCCGCGATCTTGAACCCACTTCGGGCAATATCAGTGTAGACAGCGGCGAGCGTGTGGGTAAACTGCGTCAGGACCAGTTTGCATTTGAGAACTATTTTGTCATCGATACTGTGATGATGGGACATGAAGAATTGTGGCGTGTTAAAGAAGAGCGTGATGCAATCTATGCCAATCCAGAGGCTACAGAAGAAGATTATATGCATGCCGCTGAGCTTGAAACGGAATTTGCCGAATTGGATGGCTATTCCGCTGAAGCGCGTGCCGGCGAATTACTATTGGGTGTTGGCATTCCATCCACTCAGCATCATGGCCCGATGAGCGCCATTGCCCCTGGTTTCAAATTGCGCGTGTTATTGGCACAAGCGCTATTTTCCAATCCGGATATTTTATTGCTGGATGAGCCAACCAATAACCTGGATATCAATACCATACGCTGGCTGGAAGATGTCATCAATGCCAGCAAGAACACCATTATCATTATCTCTCATGACCGCCATTTTCTGAATAGTGTCTGCACCCATATGGCCGACCTGGATTATGGTGAGCTGCGTGTTTATCCGGGCAATTATGATGAATACATGACAGCCTCGACCCAAGTACGTGAACGGATGTTGGCAAATAACGCAAAAAAGAAAGTGCAAATTGCTGACTTGCAATCCTTTGTCAGTCGATTTTCTGCCAACGCGTCAAAAGCCCGTCAGGCAACCAGTCGCGCACGTCAAATTGAAAAAATAAAACTGGAAGATGTTAAACCTTCCAGTCGCCAATACCCTTATATTCGTTTTGAGGTCGATGACAAAGACAAACTGCATCGCTTAGCCGCCTCAATTAAAGGCATCAGTAAAAGTTTCCCAGGCCTGGAAAAACCTTTATTTACAAATTTCAGCATTGACATTGAAGCAGGTGAGAAAGTCGCTATTATTGGCCCAAACGGTATTGGCAAAAGCACACTTATGCATTGCCTTGTCGGAGACTTGCCACCCGATACCGGCGAAATAAAATGGGCGGAGAAAGCGCAGTCCGGCTATTATCCGCAAGATCATGCCGCCGATTTTGAACATAAAATGTCCTTAACCGAATGGATGGGACAGTGGCGGCAAGAATCCGATGATGATCAAGCCATACGTGGCACGCTGGGTCGACTATTATTCTCTGGCGATGATGTAAAGAAATCTGTTAAAGTAATATCTGGTGGAGAACAGGGCCGCATGCTGTTTGGCAAATTAATTCTTCAAAAACCAAATGTGATGTTGATGGATGAACCAACCAATCACTTGGATATGGAATCAATTGAGTCACTTAACAGCGCGTTAGAAAGTTTTACTGGCACCTTAATTTTTATTTCTCATGACCGAGAATTTGTGTCTTCATTAGCAACACGAATTATTGAAATGAAGCCTGATGGCATTAACGATTTCAAGGGCAATTATGAAGATTATCTCCGAGATCAAGGTATTGAATAACTTGAATAGAATGGCTGTACTTCTGGTTCTTTTGGTGATTGGCGTATCATTTTCATCAATTGCAATGGCAGAAAAGATCCAACATCTGCAACAACGCGCCAGCTTTGCTTATGACGAAATGCTGAAGACCCAGCAACAAGCCGACATTGCCGCAAAAAAACTGGCGCGTGCGGAAAAAAGGGCCGAGTCAATCAGGCAACAACTAACCAGAGCTGAGAATGAAGCTGAGAAAATCAGACAAGAATCTAATGACGCAATTACTGCATTGGAACAAGCAACCAGCACATGGAAAAGCTCTTCCGGTGAACTGGCTCAGGAATGGGAGCAGTCGTCTGAAATGAGATAGATAGCCTCAGAACAATGCGGGTTTAAGCCTATAGGGCGCTTCTATAAATTCAGCACCATTTCCACGTGAGGGATTCCCGCTTCCATGAATTCCTCACCGGCAACCATAAAACCAAATTTCGCATAAAATTGAATCGCGGTAGTTTGGGCATTGAGCATTACTTTTTTTAAATCCTGCTTTTTTGACTCTTCAAGTAATCGCTGTAACATGGCACTCCCATAACCTTTTCCACGCCATTCTTTCAACACGGCCATACGTCCGATATGACCATCCGGCAGCAGCCTGGCTGTACCAATTGGCGTCCCTTGTGGGTTCTTTGCTAGCGCGTGCAAGCTGATTTCATCAAACTCATCCCATTCCAGCGCTATTGGAACCTGCTGTTCATGCACAAATACGGCTTCACGGATAACACGCAATTCTGCGGCTTGATCTTGCCAGCTTACGAGTTGAATCTGGTGACCAGTCAATGGCGGCATGACAGCAAAATACGGATATTTTACTTAAATGGATGATGCAATACGATGGTATCTTCCCGATCTGGGCCAGTTGAAATCATATCGATTGGCGTTTCGCAAATTTCTTCCAGACGCTTCAAATAGTTTTGTGCCGCCATCGGCAATTGATCAAACACTTTGACTCCGGCGGTACTTTCTGACCAGCCGGGCATTTCTTCGTAGATCGGTTCGCATTGACCTAAAGCATCTGCACCTACAGGCAAAATATCACTGTGTTTACCATCACCCAGATTGTAACCAACACCAATGTTTAGGTGTTCAATGCCATCAAGTACATCCAACTTGGTAATACATAACCCTGTTACACCGTTGATCTGAATCGAGCGCTTCATTGCAATCGCATCGAACCAGCCACATCGACGCGGACGCCCAGTTGTAGCACCAAACTCATGACCCTGTGTAGCCAAATGAGTGCCCACCTCATCATCCAATTCGGTTGGAAATGGCCCGGAACCGACACGCGTTGTATACGCTTTGGTAATGCCCAATACATAATGCAACATTTGCGGCCCAATACCGCTACCTGGCGCCGCCGCGCCTGCCACACAATTACTCGATGTCACAAACGGATAGGTACCATGATCAATATCCAGCAACGCACCTTGAGCGCCTTCGAATAATAAGTTATTACCCGCTTTATTGGCATTAAACAACAAGTGCGGCACATCGGCCACCATTGGTTTGATGCGTTCAGCCTGCGATAGCGTTTCGTCCAATGTTTTCTGAAAATCCACGATGGGCGCATTAAAATAATTGCGCAAAACAAAATTATGATAATCCAGCATTTCGCCAAGTTTTGCTGCAAAGCGATCACGATGAAACAGGTCTTGCAAACGGATTGCACGACGCGCCACCTTATCTTCGTAGGCTGGACCAATACCACGCCCTGTGGTACCAATCTTGCCGATACCCCGGGCTGTCTCACGCGCATGATCCAATGCATTATGGCATGGCAAAATAAGCGGGCAAGCCTCACTAATACGCAATCGACTGCTCACCTCAACACCATTTTGCATCAGCATATCAATTTCTTTGAGTAGCGCTTCCGGCGATATGACAACACCATTACCAATGTAACAAATGACATTGTCACGTAAAATGCCAGACGGAATAAGGTGCAAAATGGTCTTTTGGTCACCAATGACCAGCGTATGACCTGCATTATGGCCGCCCTGAAAACGCACCACACCTTGCGCATGATCGGTTAACCAATCAACAATCTTGCCTTTCCCTTCATCACCCCATTGTGTACCAATGACAACTACGTTTTTAGTCATATGCCCAATCTCTAAAATACACTATCACTGTATGTTTGTATTTCAATTAATTTCCTCAACCACCCATTCCCCATTACGCAATATTAACTGTCTGTCACAAGTCAATGTTGTACCTTGATGCCCTGGAAGTTCCGCAATAACAATCTCCCCAGCCGCACGCAATTCCCCGACCATGGCTTCCAATGCCTTATTGTCTTTCATGTAGGGCGCCCGGATTCCCTTTGGATAAGGCTCTGGTTTAACCAATCTGGACAGTTCCCGTAAGTCCATACTAAAACCAGTCGCAGGACGCGCTCTTCCAAAAGCCTTGCCGATTTCATCGTAGCGCCCGCCTAATGCAATTGCATTGGAACACCCCCGAGCATAAGCGGCAAAAACCATACCTGTATGATAGTGATAACCTCGCAAATCCGCCAAATCAAATGCAACGGTATCCACTACGGTGTTTAATTCGTTCCCAATTGTTTCAAGCTCATCCAATGCTGTTTTGATTTCAGAATGATCAGGCAGCCACTTGCGGGCATCCGCCAATATTTTCCCGTCACCATAAAGCTCAGGCAGCAGGAGCAATGCATCACGCGTCGTCTTATCCAGATCCGCACAAAGTATTTTCAGAGCAGGAACATCTTTTGCCTGTAGGGTATTGAATAATTGTGTCTCTATTCCCGGCGGAATGTCGGCATCTTTAATGATACGCCTAAAAACAGCAACATGACCTAAATCCAAATGTATTCTATCAACACCTGAAATCGACAGGCATTGCAACATCAGTCGCTGGATTTCAAGATCACTTTCCAAGCCAGCATGGCCGTACAATTCAGCGCCGATTTGCAGTGGCTCACGGGTTTGTGTTAACCCTGATGGAACCGTGTGCAACACACTATGCGCATAACATAGCCGGGTAACCCCTTCGCAATTTAACAAATGCGCATCAATACGCGCAACCTGCGGCGTCATATCCGCCCGCAGACCCATCATTCGACCACTGAGCTGGTCAATCACCTTGAACATGTTCAAATCCATATCGCTACCGCTGCCGGTCAGCAAAGATTCGACATATTCCAGCATGGGCGGTGTGACTTGTTGATAACCGCACACAAACAACAAATCAATCATTCGCCGCCGCATTACTTCAATATGTAATGCTTCGGCAGGTAATATATCTTCGATATACTCAGGGAGTAACCAGTTACGCATGGTTATATTTTAAAAATACTGACAAGAAGAGGAAAAGAATAAGCTATGTGCTAACTCACAATAAGCAATAGTATTAAACCGATAATCATTGAACTCAAACCTATAAAGCGTAGCTGACCGTCATCAACTTCGGTCATTTTCTTGAAAGTCTCACGCCAAGTCTGAGGCGACAGGAACGGTAAGATACCTTCCAGAATCAACATCAACGCAATTGCCATCAAAAAAGTTTCCCACATTATGGCAACATCTCCTGCATATTAAAACTTTTAGTTGATCTTTTAAGGTTCAGAAAAAACAAAGAGAATCTGTTTAAAGCAAGTATCAAAATATAATACCGCATTATCCAGAATCTCTTTAGGGCACTTCTAAAAATCCAGATTTCATCCCAACTACTGTGTTACAGAAAAAATTTATTGCTTACATATCAAACATATGCTGCGCTGCAAAATTTCTTCTGTGCCTTGCATTTGGGCGAACTCTGAATTTTTAGAAGCGCCCTTTACGCACAAATCGTTAGTAAACCTTAACACATCAAAAAGCAGTATGAATCGCACCAAAATGGTGCGATTCGACTGTTTCAGTTTCTAACGTATTAAAAGCATCACCACTATCTGCTAGTTGAATCTTTCATGTATTTAAAGAAGTCTGAGCTAGGCTCAAGCAACATTATGTCGCCTTTATCTTGGAAGGTTTGCTTGTAAGCATCCATGCTACGCCAAAAGGCATAAAACTCAGCATCTTTCTCAAATGCAGAAGCATAGATGGCTGCGGCCTCTCCATCGCCTTCACCCATGGTTCTCTGTGCTTCACGATAAGCTTCAGCTAAAATGACTTCGCGTTGACGATCTGCATCCGCTCGGATTTTCTCAGATTCTGCAGCACCGGTTGAGCGCAATTCATTCGCCACACGTTTACGTTCCGCTTCAATCCGTCGATAAACAGATTCACTAACTTCTTGCGGCAAGTCAACCCGTTTTAAACGCACATCGATAACTTCTACACCAATGCCACGTGCATCCGCATCCGCTCTCTGGCGCATGATTTCCATAATTTGATCGCGCTCACCTGAAACCACATCGTGCACAGTACGATTACCAAATTCGTTACGCAAACTCGCGTTAATCGTCTGTGCAAGACGCGTCTGCGCCAAAGCCTCATCACCACGCACAGCAACATAGTATTGCGTCACATCGATAATACGCCATTTCACAAACAGATCGACAAGTACGTTTTTCTTCTCTGAAGTAATGAAACGTTCCGGTTCTTCAGCATCCATCGTCAAAATACGATTCTCAAAAAAACGCACATTTTGTGCAATCGGTATCTTGAAATACAAACCCGGCTCTGTCTTTACGTCAATTACCTCACCCAACTGGAACAAGAGTGCCTGTTGACGTTCATCTACAATATAGATCGCTGAGCTACCCAGAAAAAATACGGCAACGAGGATACCTGCTAATACTGATGTTAAATTTTTCATTTATCTTACCTCCCTTTCACGTCCACGAAAGGCTTCGCGTGTACGTATGCTGCTATCAGGCATCGCTTCCTGGTAAACAGGTTGCTGCATTGTCGATACAGGTGGCGTTGACATTGATCCACCACCTCGATGATGCATTAACTGATCCAATGGTAAATACAGTAAATTGTTGCCACCTTCCTGGTCAATTACAATTTTGCTGGTATTCGAAAGCACCTGTTGCATCATGTCCAGATATAAACGTTCACGGGTCACTCCTGGTGCTCTACTATACTCAACCTGAACTTGCGCAAAACGACTGGCATCACCCTCTGCACTTGCAATAACACGCTCTTTATAACCTTTAGATTCTTCAATCAAACGTGCTGCATTACCGACAGCCCTAGGAATAACGTCATTCGCATAAGCTTCACCTTCGTTTCTTTGCCGTTCTTTATCTTGCCCGGCCTTCACTGCATCATCAAATGCAGCCTGTACTTGTTCAGGCGGCTGTGCATTCTGCATGGTTACTCTACTAATAGAAATACCTATTTCGTAGCGATCCAGAATTTCCTGCATCAATATTGTTGCATCTGCTGCAATTTGTTCACGGCCTTCATACAGCACAGAATCCATTTTACTTTTACCAATCATTTCACGAATGGAAGATTCTGCTGCCTGCAGCACTGCATCGTCCGGATTCCGATTATTAAATAGAAAATCCTGGGGATTACTCAGAATATATTGCACAGCAAATTGAATATCAACGATATTTTCATCGTCTGTCAATATCAATGATTCTCTGAGCACTTTACTGCGTACATTATTGCGATAACCAATTTCAACTGTACGAACCTGACTGATATTAACTTTTTCCACCTGCTCAACTGGATAAGGCATATGCCAGCGTAAACCTGGTTGCGTGGTATCGGAAAATTCACCAAAACGGAGTACCACACCTCGGTGACCTTCGTCGACAATATAGAAGCCACTGGCAGCCCATACCACCAACAACATCCCTAAAATCAAAATGATACTGCCACCACCTGGCTGTTTGGAACCGCCTTTACCACCTGAACCGCCTTTACCTTTGCCGCCATCACCTTCTTTTGAGCCAAAAATATTATTAATTTTTTTATTGACGTTACGTAGCACATCATCCAAATCAGGTGGACCGGAGTCGCCTTTATTCTTTCCCCATTGAGGATCATTTCCCATATTAATTCCCGTATTGTTCGTTCAAAAATGTACTTGTACCGTAGCACAGCCGCCATTTACTTTCTCAACATCTGTAGGTTCTTCGTGCAAAGCTTTAGCGTTTTTTGTCATTGTTTCTGCCAACGCCTGCTTCACAAATTCCAAACCCTCACCCGTTTTTGCACTTAAACGAATTCGCGATATTCTATCATATTCATCACGTGCATAACCCACACCAGTTGTTGACATATCACTTAGATCAATCTTATTTAACACTAAAACCTGAGGAATGGCGTCCGCACCAATTTCTTTTAATAATTTATTAACTTCCTCAACTTGTTCATCTCGATTTGGGCTGACTGCATCAACAACATGGAGTAGTATATCGGCCTGCACAGTTTCTTCAAGTGTTGCACGAAATGCAGCCACTAAAGTATGCGGCAAATCACGAATAAATCCTACTGTATCAGAAATTACAACTGAACCGCATTCTGAGACAAACAATTTCCGTGTTGTCGTATCTAAGGTTGCAAATAACTGATCAGCAACATAAGCTTCCGCACGGGTTAATCGATTAAATAACGTAGATTTACCTGCATTTGTATAACCAACAATTGACACAGATAACACTTGCATTCGCTGTCTTGAGCGCCTTTGAACCTTGCGTTGCCGCTGTAGCGTCGCCAGTTTTTCTTTGAGCAATTTTACGCGTTTTTTAATTAAGCGGCGGTCAGTTTCCAATTGCGTTTCACCAGGCCCGCGTAAACCTATACCCCCTTTTTGACGTTCCAAGTGGGTCCATCCACGAATCAACCGTGTCGCAAGATGCTCAAGCTGGGCCAATTCAACCTGTAATTTTCCCTCATGGCTTTTAGCACGTTGCGCAAAAATATCAAGTATCAAACTGGTACGATCAATCACGTTACAGTCTAAATGTAACGATAAATTACGCTGCTGAGCTGGTGAGAGTTCATGATTAAAAATGACAATTGATGCATCCGTTTGCGCTAAAACCTGCAATATCTCATCGGCCTTACCACGGCCTACAAACATACGCGGGTCCGGTCTCGAACGCTTACCTTCAACTATCGCAAGGATTTCAAGACCGTCACTAACTGCCAATTGTTGTAATTCTTGTGTACGCTCGGCATGCATCCCGCCACCGAAATCCAGACTCACCAGGATAGCAGTATTAAATTTTCCAGCTGCCTGCACACCTGAGTTATCAAGCATTAAGCTTCACGAGTTTCAGATGTCTCTATAGGAATAGTGACCGCTCTCGCAGGCACTACTGTAGAAATCGCATGTTTATAAACCATCTGCGTAACCGAGTTTTTCAACAGAACAACATACTGGTCGAAAGAATCAATATGTCCTTGCAATTTAATACCATTAACTAAATAGATCGATACTGGGATATGTTCCTTACGCAGTATATTTAGGAATGGATCTTGCAGTAACTGCCCCTTGGTGCCCATGGGTAGCTCCCTGTTCTAATTATTGGTTATAGGAATAGTTACTCTACTTTATTTTCTTATGCAAATCTACTTTTGTGAGCAATAAATTAAAACTCTGTTGATTAATACCATTCATTAAACATTTAAATGAATGCGCTTAAACAAAGATAATATTTTATAAAAACGTATTCACCCAAGCCACAGCATTGTATAAACAATAAGCAACTTGGGTGAAGACATCATACTGCCTTAAACAATTAGACAACTCACACTAACCACCCATCAATTAGAATGGCTGAGGTCTCGGTGTATCGTTGTTTGAAGGTGGCATGATTGGCATTTTAAAATCAGGTTGCTCACCCGTTAATGTTTTCAAAAATGCCACGATACTGTCAATCTCTTTTTTATTGAAATTAACATCCAGTTGCAACTTACCCATGGTTTTAACAGCTTCTTCTAGGGTATCAATCGCACCATCATGAAAGTATGGATAGGTTAATTCAATATTACGTAACAATGGCACCTTGAAAACATTGAGATCTGAATCTTTTCCAGTTACCTCTTTACGCCCTTCGGCTTTACTTTTTGTTTCATAGGGGTGATGCACACCCAACTTTTGATAAAGCGTACCGCCTACACCCGGGCCATTATGGCATCCAGCACAACCAGCACTCTTAAATAACTCGTAGCCCTCTGTTTCTTGCTTGTTAAGCGCTTTTAAATCGCCTTCCAGCCACTTGTCAAAACGTGAGCCAGGTGTTACCAAAGTTTCTTCAAAAGCCGCAATCGCAGTGGTTACACGATCAATATTCACGCCTTCAGAACCAAATGCTTTTTCAAAATATGCGCGGTATTGCGGAATGGAACGCAGCACATCTACAGCTACTTTATGTGTTGAAGCCATTTCTCCCGGATTTGCAATTGGACCACCCGCTTGTTCTTTTAAATCTTTAGCACGGCCATCCCAGAATTGCGCCAAATTCATACCTGAATTCAGAACAGTCGGCGCATTGATCGGCCCTTGTTGCCATGCATGACCGATGGAGGTTGGAATATTGTCTGTACCACCCATGCTGAGGTTATGGCAGGAATTGCATGAAATAAAGCCTGACTTTGATAAACGTGGATCAAAAAACAACTTTTTACCTAACTCAACCATATCAGGATTTTGTGGCTTTACAGCTTGAATTGGCTGGATAGGTTCATTAGACGCTGACGCATTAATCGAAGTGACAAGCGCGCCAATTGATAGCAACGACACAACCAGTGTACGTATCATCATTGGTATTCTCCCTTAAAAAACGGCTGTGACGGCGCAGCCGATTACGCCTGACGAGAAACCCACAAAGGGGTATCTTACAAAAAACAAAATAATATATTTGCCAACTTTGAGATAGAAAACCTTGATTCTCAAGAAATCTTCTCGTTATTTAACGCCAACTTCTCTGACTTGCTCATTTCTCTCATAATCAGCAGTTTGACGAGGGCTTGTTTTTAATAAGCGCGATAATTCGGTTAATGCCTGCTTATAGACTTTACGTTTAAACTCGACCACAGAATCCAGTTCAATCCAATATTGATTCCAACGCCACGCATCAAATTCCGGATGTGTACTGGTACGTAGTGACACATCACTATCGCGTCCAGTTAAACGTAACAAATACCAGATTTGCTTCTGCCCTTTGTAATTACCACGCCACTCGCGCCTTATCCACCGATCTGGCACCTCATAACGCAGCCAATCACGCGTACGCCCGACAATCTCAACATGATCAGGGCGCAAACCCACTTCTTCCGTTAACTCCCTGTACATAGCCTGCTCAGGACTTTCACCCGCTTTAATGCCACCTTGGGGAAACTGCCAAGAATTTTGTTTAATACGTTTACCCCAAAAAACCTCATTACTTGAGTTCAGTAAAATAATACCAACATTAGGGCGATATCCGTTTCGGTCAATCATGTGCGCACCCGTTTGACCCATCAAATAGTGTGGATTTTTTCATACTTTACTTCAGATTGAAAGTGGTCATGAAACAAAAACACATTCTTAATGCCTATTTCTGAATATTTCTAATCAGGTTGCAATCGAACTCGCTTGACTAAACCACACTTAGCCAAGTATTTCAAGGTAGAATTACCCCCACTTTTACGATCATCATAATGGAATCAAACATGCGCGTCTCGCAATTCTTCATTTCTACACAGAAAGAAGCACCCGCTGAAGCAGAACTAATCAGCCATAAATTAATGGTACGAGCAGGATTAATCAAGCGCCTTGGCAGTGGACTCTATACCTGGATGCCATTAGGTTTGCGGGTGCTGCGCAAAATCGAAAATATTGTGCGCGAGGAAATGAACAACAGCGGCGGCATTGAGTTATTAATGCCGGCCATACAACCTGCCGAGCTTTGGCAGGAAACAGGCCGGTGGGATGTATTCGGGCCACAAATGTTGAAAATCAATGACCGGCATAAAAATGATTTTTGTTTTGGTCCCACACATGAGGAAATCATTACCGATATTGCACGCCGGGAAATTAAAAGCTATCGTCAACTGCCGCTCAATTTTTATCAAATTCAAACCAAATTTCGCGATGAAATTCGCCCGCGATTTGGCGTTATGCGTGCACGTGAATTCATCATGAAAGACGCCTATTCATTTCACACCAATGAAACCAGTCTGACACAAACATATCAGTTGATGCACCAAACATACCAGCAAATCTTTACACGTATCGGATTAGATTTCCGCACAGTAGCCGCTGACCCAGGTGCAATTGGAGGCAGTGGCTCACATGAATTTCATGTATTGGCCGACTCCGGTGAAGATGCCATCGCATTTTGTCCTGATTCGGATTACGCAGCCAATATCGAACTGGCAGCAGCAGCGCCTAGTCAAGCAACACGCGATGCGCCAACGGATAACATGCAGAAAGTCTCCACACCTAACATGAGAACCTGCGCTAATGTTGCCAATTTTCTCAATATTCCGTTACAAAAAACCGTTAAAACACTTGCCGTATCTGCAAATGACAAAATGTTTTTACTGCTGTTACGTGGCGATCATCAACTCAATGAATTGAAAGTTAGAAAAATACCCTTCTTATCAGAGTACGAGCTGGCCAGTGAAGCGGTTATCCTAAACGAAACGGGTACATTACCAGGATACATTGGGCCGGTTGGCTTGGATACTTGTGTAATCGCTGATCAGGCGGTGATGGAAATAAGTGATTTTACATGTGGCGCCAATGAAGAAGGCTTTCATCTCACACAAGTTAATTTTGAGCGTGATCTAAAAATTCCTGAGCATGTTTATGATCTGCGCAATGTTGTGGCGGGTGACCTTTCACCGGATGGCAAAGGCGAACTTGAAATTTGCAGGGGTATTGAGGTTGGACATATTTTTCAATTACGGACAAAATATTCTGAAACCATGAAAGCCAGTTATTTAGACGAATCGGGCAAATCACAACCTATGGAAATGGGCTGCTACGGTATCGGCATTTCACGCATTGTAGCCGCTGCAATAGAACAAAACCATGACGAACATGGCATTATTTTCCCATTAGCCATTGCACCTTTTCAACTTGTCATCGTACCCATTGGCATGGCCAAAAGTGCGCTGGTAAAAACCACCGCAGAGAAACTGTATCAGGAACTCTCTACGGCCCATATTGAAGTCGTCCTGGATGATCGCAATGAGCGCCCTGGTGTTATGTTTGCTGATATGGAATTGATTGGCATCCCGCATCGCATTGTGGTTGGCGAACGCGGATTAAAAGAAGCCAACGTGGAATACCAGGCGCGCACTGACAAGGCTTCACAAGCCGTACCTCTAGAAGACATTGTGTCGTTTGTAACCAAAAAATTATGTACAAATTAATTGGCTTAACCCTACTCCTGTCATTTTCCACATTTTTGCAGGCAAATGATCAGCGCTATGCGCTACTTACTGCTAGCACCCAAACAGTCGCGCAGCCGGAAATCAGCGATTCGGCAGTTTCAAATCCGGGCTATGCTGGCATGACCGAAAAAGACCCATGGCTTATCACCATGAGTCATCGATTGGAACGGTTTATTCCAGAACGTAATGAACGAGAAGGTTTTCTACGCACGGTTCACTATGAGGCAACACGTGCCGGACTTGACCCACAACTTGTTTTAAGCGTCATTCAGGTTGAAAGTGATTTCAAGAAACACGCCGTTTCAAGCGCCGGTGCACGCGGTTATATGCAGATCATGCCATTCTGGCTTAAAACAATTGGTAGCCTGGATCACAATCTGTTTCACCTGCGTGTTAATTTACGTTATGGTTGTATGATTTTGCGACACTATCTGAATAAAGAGAAAGGAAATTATTTCCGGGCGCTTGGACGTTACAATGGCAGTCTTGGAAAAGCCACCTATCCACAATTAATATTGAACAAATGGCAAACAACCTGGCATTATCCGAGCACTTCATAAACCCGCAGCTAAGGCGCTAAATGATTGCCATCCTGCGATTTTGATGCGATAAACGCTTCGATACTTTCGCGCGTAACCAAGCCAAGCTTACGTGCCGCTGGATTCCCCGCCGGATCAAAGAAATAGGTGCTGGGCAACATAGAGATTTCATCCAGCTGCGCAGCGATACGCCTATTCCCCAAAACAGTTGGATAGGTAATAGCCATCGCTTCGACAAATTCCATCACCACGTTGGCGTCAGAAAACTCCATGGCAACACCAATCACCATCACATCCTGGCGACTTTCATACAGCGCTATTAAATCAGGAATCTCTTCCAAACAGGGTGGACACCAGGTCGCCCAGAAATTCACCACCACCCATTTGCCCTTGTAGTCAGCCAATGTGTGGATTTTTCCTGTCGCATCCTGAAATTGAAATGCTTTCGCCTCGACAGCCAACAACAGCATAGCCAAACAAAGCATGACTGTTAATTTGTGTCGAAATAAGTACGAGCTTGTTCTTATAAACATGAACGATCACACCTGTGGATGTGCTTTTTCCAGTTTGGAATTTAGTTTATTCAATGCACTGAGATAAGCCTTTGCGGAAGCCACAACAATATCCGTATCGGCGCCATGTCCATTAACAATCCGCGCATTCTTTTGCAAACGCACCGTCACTTCACCTTGTGAATCTGTCCCACAGGTAATGTTATTTACTGAGAATAATTGCAATTCAGCACCACTGGTTAATAACTTTTCTATCGCACAAAAAGTGGCATCAACCGGGCCGCTGCCCTGTGATTCCGCATGCAATTCATTGCCTTCATCCGAGATAATTAAACTTGCAAAGGGAATTTCCCCTGTTTCACAATGTATGGTTAATGATAATAATCGATAACGTTCCTGCAATATCAATACTTCATCTGAAACCAGGGCGTGCAAATCTTCGTCAAATATATCGTGTTTCTTATCAGCCAGTTCTTTAAAACGCATAAACGTATGGTTCAGCATTTCCTCAGACTCCAGCTCAATCCCCAATTCCAATAGACGGCTCCTAAACGCATTACGCCCGGAGTGTTTACCCAATAGCAATTTATTCGCGCCCCAGCCAACATCTTCAGCACGCATGATTTCATAGGTCTCACGATGCTTCAGGACGCCGTCCTGATGGATGCCTGATTCATGCGCAAATGCATTGGCACCCACAATTGCCTTATTGGGCTGCACAGGAAACCCTGTAATCCCTGAGACCAATTTACTGGCTGGAACAATATGTGTCGTATCGATCTTGGTGTCACATGGAAAATAATCCCGACGTGTACGCACCGCCATAACAACTTCTTCCAGTGAAGCATTGCCGGCCCGCTCACCCAGGCCATTAATGGTGCATTCCACTTGGCGCGCACCATTCATCACGGCGCTCAATGAATTGGCGACAGCCAAGCCTAAATCATTATGGCAATGCACTGAAAAAACCGCTTTATCAGAATTCGGTATGCGCTCGCGCAAGGTATAAATTAATTTGCCAAATTGCTCTGGCATGGTGTAGCCAACCGTATCAGGAATATTTAATGTCGTCGCACCGGCATCAATAACAGCTTCTAATATCTGGCACAAAAAATCTATCTCGGAGCGCCCGGCATCCTCTGGTGAAAACTCAATATTATCCGTGTATTGACTGGCCCATTTTATGGCCTTCACGGCTTGCGCAACCACCTGTTTTGGCGACATGCGCAATTTATTCTTCATATGTATCGGCGATGTCGCAATAAAAGTGTGTATGCGCGCTGAGTTAGCACCACGTAACGCTTCTCCGGTGCGTTTAATATCGGTTTCTATAGCACGCGCCAATCCGCAAACAACACTCCCTTTAACAATATCAGCTACGGCTTTAACCGCCTCAAAATCTCCATTAGACGCTGCTGGAAATCCGGCCTCAATAACGTCCACACCCATACGTTCCAATTGCCAGGCGATACGCACCTTCTCTTCTTTCGTCATGGATGCACCAGGACTCTGCTCACCATCGCGCAGGGTGGTATCAAAAATAATTAAATGATCTTGCATTACGCTCTCCACTTCTGGAAGAAATTTGTAAAAATACTAAAACTCAAAGTTAGAATTTTATTGGAAAGAAAAGAAAAAGAAGGGGGTGAAATTTATGTGCGCGCAAAGCGCAGCAGTAACCCCATCAACGTTAATGGGGTTGATAAATATCGTGAAATGAAAGGATTGATGACAAACATAGTGCAGAATATAAATAGTTTTTTGTTTTAATGCAATAGCAACATGGCGCTTAATGCCTAAGAACTCGGCGTACTACTGCTTTTCTTACCTTTACCAAATCGCCACAATTTAATGAAATAGCCTGAAGAAGCATACGCTGCAAAAATACAGAACAGAACCAGTGGCGGATGACTTGGAATCAAGACAAAAAAGAACAACACTAATAACAAAATAGTCACAAATGGTACTCTGCGACGCAAATTAATATCTTTACCACTATGGTAAGGTATATTGCTGACCATGGTTAAACCAGCAAATAATGTCACCATCCAGACCAGCCACTTAATATCCGTGCCTTCAATCTCGAAATGCAGTGTTACCCATACCAATCCCGCGATAAGTGCCGCTGCTGCCGGGCTGGGCAGCCCTTGAAAAAAGCGTTTATCAATGACACTAACATTTGTATTGAAACGTGCAAGACGTAGTGCTGCGCAGGTACAATATATAAATGCTGCAATCCAGCCCAGTTGATTCATATCTTTCAAGGCCCACTCATACACAATCAATGCGGGCGCCACACCGAATGAAACCATATCAGACATACTGTCATACTCAGCACCGAACTCACTTTGTGTTTGTGTGAGTCGTGCCACACGCCCATCCAACCCATCCAGCACCATTGCAATAAAAATAGCAATTGCCGCATGTTCAAAATTACCATTCATTGCCTGCACGATTGCATAAAAACCTGAGAATAATGCAGCCGTTGTAAACAGGTTTGGCAATAAATAAATGCCGCGTCTTCTCAGCCGGGTTTTTTGTTCGGCAATTTCAGGTTCTGGTTGAGAATCAGACATTATTTTCAAATAAGCTTAACAAATTATTAGATCTGAATAAGAAACATCCAGCAAAAAAGAAACTGTTTTTTTGAAAAACAAAAATACGCTATGACAACTAGATGTCTAGGAGGCTGTCCTAGAATACGCTGATTAAATTACAAATTTAAGTCAGCGTTAGTTGGCGCTTCCTTAAGCTCAGCTAAAACAGTCGATGTGGCAAAAACTTTATCACCAATAGCCACATTGATTTTAGTTTCCAGAGGCAAGTAAACGTCGACTCTAGAGCCAAAGCGAATAAAACCAAAGCGTTGTCCGCGTGCAAGATGATCACCCGGCATGACATTACACAAAATGCGCTTGGCAATTAAGCCAGCTACTTGTACACAAGTTACATCAGCGCCATTATCCGCTTTTATCCACAACGCATTACGCTCATTTTCCAGCGAAGCTTTGGGCAGATCAGCATTAATAAATTTACCGGGAAAATACCATTTATCACGAATCTCTCCATCAATCGGACTGCGGTTTGAATGCACATTAAATACATTCATAAACACACTCACCTTGATCGCTTCTCGCTCCAAATAGGGATCTTGAACATTTTCAACGGCAACAATTCTGCCGTCTGCCGGCGACAATATCGCGTTGGGAACTGTTGGCACCTCACGCGGTGGATCACGAAAAAATTGCAATACAAAAATTGCAATTATCCAAAAAAATATTGCCCATAAAAAGCCCGCCAGGAAAGTAACCAGCAAAGCAACGGCGAAGGCAAGTGCAATAAAAGGCCAACCTTCACGAGCAATCAGGGGGTGCGGATAATCAGACATATCTTTTTAAACACAATAAATAAGAATCAATTCATAATCATGATCTGAGAAAACTCAAGGAAACGCTGATTAATTCATGCATCATCGTATGATGGCTCAGAATTAATCAACATTATCTTAATTTTTTCCTTGATCGACCAATTGGTTTTTCTTGATCCATGGCATCATATCACGCAACTTGGACCCAACCTGTTCAATCTGATGCTCAGAAGCAAGGCGTCGGCTTGACTTCAACATAGACGCACCGGATTGATTCTCCAGGATAAACTCTCGCGCATATTCACCGGTTTGAATTTCACGCAAAATCTTGCGCATTTCTGCACGCGTCTCATCGGTAACAATGCGTGGGCCGCGTGAAATATCACCATATTCAGCGTTGTTAGAGATGGAGTAGCGCATATTTGCGATACCGCCTTCGTAGATCAAATCAACAATTAATTTAACTTCATGCAAGCATTCAAAATACGCCATTTCCGGCGCATAGCCAGCGTCAACCAATGTCTCGAAACCAGCCTGAATCAATGCGGTTAAACCACCGCATAATACAACTTGTTCACCAAATAAATCTGTTTCCGTTTCTTCACGGAAATTTGTGGCGATCACGCCACCACGTGTGCCCCCATTTGCAGCCGCATAAGATAATGCAAGATCATGTGCCCGGCCGGATTTATCCTGATGTACCGCAATCAACGACGGCACACCACCACCTTGCAAATAAGTTGAGCGCACTAAATGCCCGGGACCTTTTGGTGCAATCATAATGACATCCAAATCTTCACGCGGTATTACCTGACCATAGTGAACATTAAAACCATGCGCAAAGGCTAATGTGGCATTTTGCTTCAGGCCCGGTTCAATTTCTGCTTTATAAACCGAAGCAATTTGCTCATCGGGCAACAAAACCATCACAACGTCGGCATCCTTAACTGACTCTGCAACCTCTTTAACCGTTAAGCCTGCTTGTTCTGCTTTACTCCAGGATGCACCGCTTCTACGTAAACCAACGGTTACATTCACACCTGATTCTTTCAAATTATTGGCATGTGCATGGCCCTGAGAACCATAACCAACTACAGTTACTTTTTTTTCTTTAATAAGAGACAGATCAGCGTCTTTATCATAATAAACTTTCATTATTTTCCTTATATACTTAATTAGGAGTGGCGCAGATAAACAATAGTCAGGGTATTGCCTTTCTCGGAATAGAATAAACTACTTTCACACCGCTAACCTATAGTTTGAATTGATTGCGTTAACTAAAAGCGGCTCATTATACCTTCAAAATCCATTCTCCGCGCCCTATGCCAGAAGCGCCCGTACGTACTGTTTCCAAAACTGAACTTTTCTCTATTGTTTCAAGAAAAGCATCAAGCTTTGAACTGGTGCCTGTTAATTCAATCGTATAGGATTTGTCACTAACATCAATAATGCTGCCGCGAAAAATTTCAACCAAGCGTTTGATTTCTTCACGATCCTGGCCAATTGCACGTACTTTTACCAGCATCAGTTCGCGTTCAATATGACAGCCATCATTCAGATCGACAACCTTAACCACCTCAATCAACTTATTGAGTTGCTTGGTAACTTGTTCCACCACTTCATCAGAACCAACCGTCACCAGTGTCATACGAGACAAAGTGGGATCTTCAGTCGGAGCAACCGAGAGTGATTCTATATTGTAACCACGTGCAGAAAACAAACCTGCTACACGAGACAACGCACCCGCCTCATTTTCCATTAATAGAGAAATAATATGTCGCATTCTTTTTATACCAGAATCATTTCAGAAAGACCTTTACCACCAGGCACCATTGGAAAAACATTTTCAGTCTGGTCAGTAATAAAATCCATAAATACTAACTGATCCTTGAGTTTGAATGCTTCTTTTAATGCACCTTCAACATCTTCCGGTCGTTCGATTTTCATACCCACATGGCCATAGCTTTCGGTAAGCTTCACGAAATCCGGCAGTGCATTCATATAAGACTCGGCATAGCGATTGCCATGAAAAAATTCCTGCCATTGCCTCACCATACCCATGTAGCGATTGTTTAGATTAATAATTTTCAGCGGTAAATTATATTGCTTGCACGTTGACAACTCCTGTATACACATTTGTATACTCGCTTCACCGGTTATACAAGCCACTTTGCCTTTGGGATTTGCTAACTGAACACCCATTGCAGCGGGCAACCCGAACCCCATCGTACCCAGACCGCCCGAATTTATCCAACGTCGTGGCTTATCAAATTTATAAAACTGCGCGGCCCACATTTGGTGTTGGCCAACATCAGAAGTCACGAAGGCATTGCCTTTAGTGATGTTATAGAGTTGTTCGATAACCATTTGCGGCTTAATAATTTTGCTCTCGCGGTCATACTTGAGGCAATCCCGCGCACGCCACAAATCAATCTGTTTCCACCAGTCCTTCAATGCCGCCTGATCCAGTTTCTCATCATTGGTTTGCAGCACCTTAATCAGCTCACTCAACACATCCTGCACATCCCCAACAATGGGGATATCTACTTTGACGCGTTTTGAAATTGATGATGGATCAATATCAATATGTATAATTTTTCTATTTTCATTTGAAAAGTGCTTTGGGTTACCAATCACACGATCATCAAAGCGTGCACCAATTGCAATCAGCACATCACAATACTGCATGGCCATATTCGCTTCATAAGTCCCATGCATCCCCAACAGACCCAAAGATTGTCTATCTGTAGCAGGATAACCACCCAAACCCATCAAAGTATTTGTGCAAGGATAATTTAGTAATTGCGTTAATTTCGTCAATTGCGCGGAAGCATCACTCAAAATCACACCACCACCGGCATAAATAACTGGCCGTTTTGCACTTAGCATTAAATCAGCGGCCCTTTTAATCTGCCTGACATGACCCTTAACAACTGGGTTATAGGAACGCATGGCGACTTTGCTGGGGTACGCAAACTTGGTTTTATGCTGCGTGATATCTTTTGGAATATCCACCAAAACAGGCCCGGGTCGGCCCGTTGATGCAATAAAAAATGCCTTTTTAATGGTTTCCGCTAATTCAGTAACATCTTTCACCAAAAAGTTATGTTTCACACAGGGACGGGTAATACCAACCGTATCAACCTCCTGAAACGCATCCAGACCAATCGCCTCAGTTGGCACTTGCCCGCTAATAATGACCAGCGGAATGGAATCCATATAAGCTGTCGCAATGCCCGTCACGGCATTTGTCAAACCAGGGCCTGATGTTACCAGCGCCACCCCAACTTTATCACTGGAACGTGCATAACCATCCGCAGCATGTACAGCCGCTTGTTCATGTCGCACCAGAATATGTCTAACTTTATCCTGTTTAAACAGCTCATCATAAAGGAACAGTACTGCCCCACCGGGATAACCGAAAATACAGTTGACTCCCTCTTCCTGCAAACAACGTACTGTAATCTCAGCACCGGATATTTCCACGCTCATGCTTTCTACATCCCAATATCAATTTCAACTCGTTATAAAAAGTCTTCCTAAAATCTACCGTCAGCCGCCGGCACCACCTACAGTCAGTCCATCTATTCGCAAAGTGGGTTGTCCCACACCGACAGGCACGCTTTGACCATCTTTTCCGCAGGTTCCCACGCCAGGATCAAGAGACATATCATTACCAATCATGGAAACTCGTGTCAATACATCAGGGCCATTGCCAATTAATGTCGCTCCCTTGACTGGATAAGTAATTTTCCCATCCTCAATCATATAAGCTTCCGCTGCTGAGAAAACAAATTTCCCGCTGGTAATATCAACCTGCCCACCACCAAAATTAGCTGCATACAGGCCATGTTTCACAGAAGCGATGATTTCTTCCGGTTCCTTATCGCCATTTAGCATGTAGGTATTGGTCATGCGTGGCATTGGAATATGCGCAAATGATTCACGCCGACCATTACCGGTAACGGGTAAATTCATCAGCCGCGCATTCAAGCTATCTTGCAGATAACCTTTAAGTATGCCATCTTCTATCAGTGTAGTACATTGTGTTGGATTACCTTCATCATCAATATTCAATGATCCGCGTCTTTGCGGAATGGTCCCATCATCTACCACCGTCACGCCCGGCGCAGCGACTCGCTCGCCCACACGACCTGAAAAAGCCGAACTGCCTTTGCGGTTAAAATCGCCTTCCAATCCATGACCAATCGCTTCATGCAACAATATCCCAGGCCAGCCATTACCTAGAACAACCGTCATGGTACCGGCTGGCGCAGGCCGCGCATCTAAATTAACAATCGCCTGATGCACCGCTTTTTCGGCATATTCCTGCAGGATCTCATCGTTAAAGTAAGCGTAATCAAAACGCCCGCCACCGCCTGCAACACCTTGTTCACGGCGGCCGTTCTCTTCTGCAATGACTTGCAAAGATAAACGCACCAGCGGCCTTACATCAGCTGCAAGCAAGCCATCACTGCGTGTTACCAGGACAACTTCATACTCACCGGCCAATGATGCCACCACCTGCATAACGCGTTGATCAAGCTGACGCGCATAACGCTCAAGTTTCTCAAGCAACGCTACTTTTTCTATATCCTTGAGACTGGCAATCGGGTCTGCGGGCAGATACAGTTGAGATTCTTTTTTTAAAGAATTGCGCTTAGCCACCTGTATCGAGTTTGTACCACCTTGACTTGCAATTGCGCGCGTGGCCTGCGCGGCTGATTCCAGCGCGGGCATACTGATATCATCCGAATAGGCGAACCCCGTTTTTTCTCCGCTAACCGCACGTACGCCGACACCTTGTTCAATATTAAAACTACCCGATTTAACAATACCTTCTTCCAGCATCCAGCCTTCAGAGCGACTGTATTGGAAATAAAGATCCGCGTAGTCAATATCATGCGTCAGTATTTGACCAAACACCTGCTGCAATCTTGCGGTGTCAATATCATAGGGTGACAGCAAACAACTGTCAGCTATCGTATAAAAATCATTATCTACGGCAACGCTTTGTATCGTCATAATATCCGCTTTTATTTTCCAAATGTATTTGTCTGGCGATTAATAATTATGCAAGCTACGGTGCTCCAATGCAGGTAGATTTGCACGTAAACTGGCTTGGTATTCCGGGTCTAGTGTTGCCATAACCACGCCCGGGCCACGTGGCAAGCGTGCCATCACAGCACCCCAGGGATCAACAATCATGCTATCACCATGGGTTTCACGCCCATTCACATGATAACCACCTTGCGCCGGCGCTATAACATAGGCCATATTTTCAACCGCACGTGCACGCACCAAAATTTCCCAATGCGCCTTACCCGTCATTGCAGTAAATGCTGAAGGCGCCAGAATAATATCGACGTTTCCCATCATACGATAGAGTTCCGGAAAACGTAAATCGTAGCATATGGATAAACCAAGCCGGCCAAACGGCGCGTCAACAGTCACGACCTTATCGCCTGCCTGTATGGTTTTTTCTTCAGCATATTGCTCGCCGCGCAGTTTCAGGCCAAACAAATGAATTTTGTCATAGCGTGCAACCTGCTGACCATCATCAGCATAAACCAAACAACTATTATAAACCTTAGCGGGATCGGGTGATTCCAATGGTACCGACCCGCCCACCAACCAGATACCCAAGCGCTTGGCAGTCTCACTCAGAAACGACTGAATCTGGCCGTCACCGGGTTTCTCCATCACACTCAGTTTATCTGTATCCCGCATACCAAAAATACAAAAATATTCTGGCAAAACAACGAGCTTTGCATGCTGCGCGACCGCATCTTCAATTAAACGCGTGGCTTCTTCCAAATTTGCAGATACGCTTGGCCCTGAGGCCATTTGAATTGCCGCCACACGCAAACCGCTGTCACTTTCCTTTTCTAATACCGGTCGACCATGAATAGTTGTATCATTCAACATTATTTCTGCTATTTTCAGTTATCACCAACACTGCGCCACCGCACAGTTTAACACCTACGCTGACATGGTTCTATTTTGATTTCCCCAGCCCCCTGCTGATCACTGACAAATACATCAAACTATGGACACAACCAACCAATCTTCGCAACAATTCATTGCAGCCATTTTACCGTTTAGCCACTATGTACAACGCATCCTGGACAGTGAACCGGCACAGCAAAAACTGCTTTTGGAAAATTTCCGGCAGCCCTATAGTGGCAAAGAAATGCAAGCATACTTGGATTCGCACGCAGAAAATATTCATGATGAAGCAGATTTACATCGTGTATTACGTGAATCACGAAAACAAGTCATACTGCGCTTAGCGGCGCGTGATTTAAGTGGCTTGGCTGACTTGCAAGAAATCATGACCAGCATGACTCAGTTAGCAGAAATCACGATTAATTTTGCGCTTAAATATCATGAGGACTGGCTCACACAACCGGAACACTTTGGACTTCCTAAAGGCGAGCAAAGCAAAACAACGCAGCATCTGCTTGTTGTTGCAATGGGCAAGTTAGGCGGCGGTGAACTCAATGTTTCATCCGATGTGGATTTGATTTTTGTTTATCCCGAAGATGGCGAAACAGACGGCAGCAAATCCATTTCAAATCATGAATTTTTTGCCCGCCTTGGACGCAAACTGATTGCCAGCCTCAATGACTACACGGTGGATGGTTATGTCTTTCGGGTTGATATGCGGCTACGCCCCCATGGTGAGCATAGCCCCCTGGCGATTAGTTTTGCCATGCTGGATGAATATTTCGATAAACAAGGGCGGGAATGGGAACGCTATGCCTGGATTAAAGGCAGGGTGATTACCGGTCAATCGAGCAACAAAGAAGCATCCAAACTGGTGGAACAAATTGTCAGGCCCTTTGTGTTTCGCAAATACCTGGATTTTGGCGCCTATGAATCAATGCGACGCTTGCATGCGCAAATGCGCAAAGAAGTTGAACGCCGTGAGATGCATGACAATATTAAGCTTGGTCCTGGCGGTATTCGTGAAATTGAGTTTATTACGCAAGTTTTCCAGCTGATTCGTGGTGGTCGTGACGTCGATTTATGTATCCGGCCTACCCTGGAAGTTTTACAACGTTTACAGAAGAAACTGCAACTGCCAACTGAAGCCGTTCTGGAACTGACAAATGCCTATCATTTTTTGCGCAAACTGGAACATCGCTTACAGTATTTGGATGACCAACAAACCCAGACCTTACCAAAACAACCCGCTGAACAGGCATTGATTGCCACGGCTATGGGTTTCACTGATTATTACGAATTCATGCAGCTACTTGATCTGCATCGCATGCACGTCACGCGCCATTTTGAGCTCATCTTTGCAGCACCAAGAAAATCACCAACCCATGACATGCTGGCCTATCTGTGGCAACCAGAAGCGGAAGACACAACGAAGTCTGAAGCAGCTGCCACGCAACTCAGCACGATGGGTTTCTCTGAGCCAGAAAAAATTTCTGAACGCGTGCAACAGTTTTATCACAGCACTTTTTATCATCAACTTCCTGAGCACAGCCAGCAGCAAATTAATGCATTAACTCCGATACTGATTGAAGCCATTGCACAATTTTCACCTGTTAAAGTGACGCTGGAGCGCATGCTGCAACTACTGGAAACAATCAGCCCACATTCACCGTATCTGGCACTGTTATTGGAACACCCAGCCACATTGCCACGTGTGGCAAATTTGGTCAGCATCAGTCAATGGGCAAGCGGGTATCTAGGCAGGCACCCCATTTTACTGGATGAATTGCTGCAACATGAGACACTACAAGCCATGCCAGACTGGCCGATTGTGAAAAAAGAGCTACTGCAGCAACTCAATCATATTAACAATCCAAAAAGTGACGTAATTGAGTGGCAAATGGACCATTTACGTCACTTTCAACATGCACAATTGTTCCAATTATTAGTCAGCGACCTGGAAGGTGCTGTTGTTTTAGAAACACTCAGCGATCATTTAACCGAACTTGCCGATTTGGTGTTAGAAACCGTGTTAAATCTGGCTTGGGCCGGACTAAAAAAACGCCATTGTGATGCGCCTGCCTTTGCCATTATTGGTTATGGCAAATTGGGTGGGAAGGAACTGGGTTATGCTTCAGACCTGGATTTAATTTTTCTCTACGATGACAATCACCCTGATGCAGCAGAAATTTATACCAAACTGGGGCAGAGTATCAACACTTGGCTAACGCAACATAGTTCAGCTGGACTATTGTATCAAACCGATTTGCGCTTACGCCCCAATGGCAGCAGTGGGCTACTGGTTCATTCCATTGAAGCATTTGCACAGTATCAACAATCACAAGCATGGGTGTGGGAACATCAAGCCTTGACCCGCGCACGCTTTGTCGCAGGCGATCAACAAGTGGCAGAAGGCTTTGAAAACACACGCAAACAAATTCTTTGTCAGCAACGAGACTTAACGGCGCTCAAACAGGATATTCTGGGTATGCGCGAGAAAATGTTGGACGCGCACCTCAATAAATCCACATTATTTGATATTAAACAAGATCGTGGCGGCATAATTGATGTGGAATTCATGGTGCAATATCTTGTTCTGGGCTATGCTTGCAAGTTTTCTGAATTAACTGGCAATATTGGCAATATTGCACTCTTAAAACTGGCTGGAGAATTAGGGTTGATTTCCATCCAGAATGCTGAAAAAGTACGCACTGCCTACCGGGAATTCAGACGTATCCAACACCGGGAACGATTAAACAGTGACTCGGATTTAGCGGGCATCGCACCAACAGAAGGCCAATCACAGGAAGTTATTCACGTGGAAGCCGGTCACCTAAATGAACACCGGCTGGCAGTGATCGCGTTATGGGAAGAGGTGTTCGGTAACTGATGGGGTTAGCTGTTACCCGTCAACATTACACCAACTAAAATAGAACACCGGCTTTGAAGAAACGCCTGCCAACCTTGAAAATATCTTCTTCGCCCAAATAAAAAATAAATAAACCAACTTAATCTGATATTAAAAACCCACACTAAAAAAGTTGGCACGAATAGTGCTCATATAAAACCACACACACTCAATGTGTTATTTTTACTTAAAGGAGAATCACCCATGAAACAAGAACAAAAAGGTTTTACCTTAATCGAATTGATGATTGTTGTGGCTATTATTGGTATTTTGGCTGCTATTGCGGTGCCTGCTTATCAAACTTACACCTTAAAAGCACGATTTACTGAAGTCACCAACGCAACCGCCCCACTTAAACTGGGAGTTGAAATATGTGTACAAACTGGTGCATGTAATAATGCTGGTGTCGTCCTTGTGCCTGCGACTGGCACCGCTCTACGCGCAGCCACAGATGTACCAAATGATGCTGGTCTATCAGGAATTGTAACTTCCGTTACAGTATCTGGCGCTGGTGTAATAACAGCCACCCCTGTTGCCGCTAATGGCATAACAGCAGCAGATACACTCATTATGACACCTACAATAACTGCTGCTACAGGCGGCGTAACATGGGCTAGAACTGGTGGCTGCACAGCATCTGCTCAAACAGGCGGCTCAATCTGCTAGCCCGCGTAGGATGGGTGCAACCCATCAACCTTTATTTTTTGATCAAAAACACACCCCATTCGTGGGGTGTGTTTTTTTGTTCGTTGCAACCTGATATCCACTATGGTGGATTTGATGGGTTGCACCCATCCTACGCCATCAAGAATAACAATCGTAGCCGGGAAAGTCGTATTGAGGTATGTTATGTTTGAAAAACCCTCTATTTAATACAAACCACCCGAACTTGATGAATATCAGTAATCCCCTCCAATACCTTTTCTATACCATCCTGCTTCAACGTACGCATCCCGTCACCTAACGCGGTCACCAACATCTCTGCCACACGCGCGTGCTCCTGGATATTCTTCTTGATAGCGTCACTGGCCGTCAATAATTCATGCAAACCAACCCGCCCAGCATAACCGGTACCAGAACAATCATCACAGCCCACCGATTTATACAGGGTAATTTGACCGTTCTCGTCACCATATTGTTTCTTCCAGTTGGCTAATATTTCCTGATAGGCGGCATCTGGATCTTGCTTGAAACGATCAATATTTTTCAGTTCATCACAATACTCTGTTAATAGTGATTTGATTTCCCGATCGTCAGCAACATGTGCTTCCTTACAGTTTTTACACAACCGTTTGGCCAAGCGCTGCGCCAGAATACCCAATAAGGCATCGGCAAAATTGAATGGGTCCATACCCATATCCAGCAGTCGAATCACCGATTCCGTCGCACTGTTGGTATGCAAAGTGGCAAATACCAAATGACCGGTCAGTGATGCTTCAATACCAATACTGGTGGTTTCCTTGTCACGCATCTCACCCACCATAATAATGTCCGGATCTGCACGCAGGAAAGACTTCATAACAACCGGAAAGGTTAAGCCTGCTTTCACATTCATTTGCACCTGACGCAATCCTTTCTGGGTAATTTCAACGGGGTCTTCCGCTGTCCAGATTTTAGTTTCCGCGCGATTAAGATGTTTCAGAATGGAATGCAACGTGGTGGTTTTACCGGAACCGGTCGGGCCGCACACAAAAAACAACCCGTAAGGCTTACTAATTATCTTCTTCAATTCATCCGCGTTGTGTTGCGTAAAACCCATATTATCAAGAGGAATAGGTTCTCCAGAGGCCAAGATACGCATAACAACGTCTTCCATACCACCTGCGGATGGAATAGTTGCCACCCGAAGCTCAATATCCAACGGACCATATTTCCTAAATCTTATTTTGCCGTCTTGTGGCCTGCGTTTTTCGGAAATATCCAGATCACACATAATCTTGATACGCGTTATCAAAGGATTGCGGTAACTGGCAGGAACTTCGATATAAGGCATTAAAGAACCATCCTTACGAAAACGAATTTTGGTTTTCTCTTTACCCGGATAGGGCTCTATATGAATATCTGAAACCCCCATTTTGTAGGCTTCAATAATGATTTTATTAACCAGTTTAACCAACTCGTTATCCGCTGCCGCAGATGTCTCGTCCATTTCACTGACATCTTCAACCCCTTCATCAAGACCGGACAGCATGTCATTGATATCGCCGGAATCCATATCATCATGACTACCACCATAAAACGAATCCACGGTCTGTTTGAACTCGTTTTTCGTCGTGACGGCATAGATCACTTTATATTTCGGGAAGATATTGTTGACAATACGTTGTGATTTGATTCGTTCAGGGTCAAGCGTTAACACCACCAGCCCATCTCTCGTGTCATCGATGGGTAGCCAGGCGTTAGTTTCGACATAGTGCCGTTTCAGGTTTCTCAGCAATTCCGAGGGCTTGATGCGATCCGCTTTAAAAGGCTCATACTTGACCTGAAAAAAGGAAGCCAGCGCTTTACCAATCAACGGCACATTGATCTGAAATTCGTCAATTAGCACATCTTCCAGATCACAGTTTTTTTTACGCGCTGAACGTGTCGCCAAATCAAATTCGGCAGTGGATATCACGGCATCAAGAATCAAATAATCATATTTTGATTTTAGTAATTGAAGCGGTTTCTGGCGCTGTTTAAAAGCAATTGCCAATGTTTGACAGATTTCAACAATACCCTCTTCAACCATGGCTGAGAACGGTTGATCATTCTTATTATTGATGACCTGGACCACACCCATCAGATCATTATTATCAGCGTTCAAAATCGGCGCCACCAGCATTTGCTTGGTTCGATAGCCTGTACGCTTATCAACTTCTTGCAGAAAAGTAAGTTGCGGACTCAGTTTTTGTAATTCCTTTTTATTGTAAACATCCGCCAGATTCACAATTTCCTTTTTCATACTCACATAGCCCGCAATACTACGTTCCGAAATCGGTAGCTTCAAATCCTGGAAGGAATCCAACCCGGTTTTCACTCTGGATGTAATGAACGATCTATCCGCACTCAGTGTATATATAGTCAGCCGATCCGCATTAAACAAAGCGCACACGTCTTTACTGACCTCCAACATAATCTCGTCAATATCACCAGCAGCGTGTATTTTATTGGTAACTGCCTGCAAATCCTTTGAGAAGCCCAGTTTATCTGCAATATCAGGGTTATTTTTTTGTGTCGGTTGTACTTCGGCTGTTTCACTCATAACATTACCTCTCCAAAGCTTTCTAAAATTCAAACAACTGATCTTTTTTCAATATTTTTGGATTAAATGCTTTAGCGCATGTTGCAATCTCACGCATTGTTAACGCATCTTCACCCTGTTTCAAATGTGTAATATAGATTTCAGCTTCACGCTCAAGTTTTGCCAATTCCTCTGCTAACAAACTGGGACAAAGATGCTTGGATCTGATTGCAATCTCTCTTTTTTCTTCGCAAAAAGCTGATTCAATAATCAAGTATTCTAAATTTGAAATTTTGTTAACCACCGCCCATAGAGCATCATTAGTTGTGGTATCACCCGTAAAGACAAGGCTCGCTTGACCTGAATCGAGCTGATAACCCACCGCTGGCACAACGTGATTTGCTGGCAGCGGTGTAATTTTGCGCCCACCCAGTTCAACAACCTCACCCAACGAAACAGTTTCATAACGCATATAAGGTGATTTTTTATCCGGGATCTTGGTAAAGTCAGGCCAGATATGCCAATTAAACACATGATCCCGCAATGTTTTCAATGTCTCTTGCGTGGCATGTACAGTAACCGGCTTATCACGCATAAAACCGACTGTATCAACCAAAAAAGGAATAAATGCCACATGATCTAAATGCGCATGCGTCACAAAAATATGATCGATTTTGGCCAATTCTTGCATACTCAAGTTACCCACACCGGTACCGGCATCGATCAAAATATCAGTATCGAGCAACATCGCCGTGGTATGAGAACCATCGCCGATACCACCACTACATCCTAATACCTTTAGCTTCAATGTATTTTCCTCAGAAACACACTACTTAACCAATAAAACAGGCAAGCTTGACAACTGCATTACCTTGTTAGTCACTGAACCCATTAATAAACTTTTAATCGAACTTTGCCCACGCGGCCCCATCATTATCAGATCACATTGCTTTTCTGTGGCAAATTGCACGATCATTTCTGCCGCATCACCAACCAGAATATGAAAGTGATATGCAACACCTGCATCACCCAGTAAATCACGTGCAAGCTGCAAACATTTCAACCCTTCCTCTTGATGATATTGTTTAATATCAGCCTGATTAATAAACAAAGAAACATTGCCATCCAGAGGAAACTGTATATTCAACAAATGAATTTCCGGTGCGTCCTTATACCAATCAAGCAATTGGATAGCATCAATCACTGACTGATTGGAATTATCAGAACCATCGACCGGCATTAACACTTTTAACATGATTAATTCCCAACATTTTTATATCAATATACACGCATGATTAACGAGACCGATTCGTCTCATCCGCCAAATCAACAATTGGGGCAAGCTTTGCCTGGGCTCTGGCTGCTAGGCGCTTGCCAATGGTCACAACCGCCAACGCTATACAAATCGGTGACAACCAATTTAGATACGCCGCGTTAACGCTCACCCATTCTCTGATGACCACGTCTGTGACAACCATATCACCGGCAATCCAACCCAATAATCCCGCACCAATTACAATAACAATCGGATAGCGATCCATCAGTTTCAACACTAATTTACTGCCCCAAACAATAATAGGCACACTAATAAC
>JAJFJK010000111.1 GCA_021774075.1 Nitrosomonas sp.
AAAATCGTCTGCTCACCCAGGAATGGCGCAACCTTGGTATACAATTCTCGCTTCCTATCCATACGCTCGGCAATCGCTTCGATAACCAGATCACATTCCTTGAGTAATTCGAGATGTTGACCATAATTGGCGGGTTGAATATAAGTCGCTTTATCCTTGACGGATAGAGGCGTGGGCTCTTGCTTCTTCAGTTTCTCCAAGGCCTTGTTCACATTGGCATTGGGATTATCCGCGTCACCGGGCAACTCAAATAGTAATGTCTCGATATTGGCATTTACCAAGTGTGCCGCAATTTGCGCGCCCATCACACCTGCACCCAATACAGCAGCCTTGCGCACCACAAAGTTATTGTTACTCAATTTCGCCTCCAACTTGATCCGGTTATTGAACAACCACGACGTCGTACTCGCGGCCCAATCTTAGAACACTTACCTTAACCAAATATGACAAACTGTATCTTTCACAAGATTCTATAAAGGGTACAAGTATGAAACTTAAAGAGCAAGCCTGATTTAAGCATTTCCATGCCTGCATAACCGTACATAATTTATTTTTGAGGTTCTTAACCTGAATATTGCACCAATGCGTTAGATTTTGGCCTGCAATCGTTATGCCTATTGATTATTAGTAACTTTTGCGAAAATACAGTTTGTACTTAAGGCTCACTTGCTTGTTTTTAACTTGCTCTGTTTTGAATTGAACGACCATGCTCTCTACGCCGCAGAATAACTGCGTCTCCGTTCGCGAGCACGCTCAATTCAGAACAGTTGGGCGTTTAAATTCCACCAACGGGCGTAATATCCAGGTTAAAGCAAAATGTAATAAAACTGGGCGAATCCATTGTATTTATGGCGCAACAGGAAAGTTGCCACAAACACACTCACTATATATCTTTAGGGGCGCTTCTAAAAATTAAGAGTTCGCCCAACTGCAAGGCATGGAAAAAATTTTGCAACGCAGCATATGGTTGATATGACAGCAAGAAATTTTTTCCATAACACAGCAGTTGGGATGAAATCTGGATTTTTAGAGGTGCCCTTTAGCCAAACCCGCGCTACGTCACTCGCATCCCGGCCTGCGCACCATCATCAGGAGATAAAATATACAGCTCC
Organism: Nitrosomonas sp.; assembly: GCA_021774075.1. Lineage (GTDB taxonomy): Bacteria > Pseudomonadota > Gammaproteobacteria > Burkholderiales > Nitrosomonadaceae > Nitrosomonas. Next base: position 1,113 of record JAJFJK010000111.1, read on the forward strand.
TCATTATTGCCACCACCGGCTGCAAGCACCATGCCTTCCGACAGGCCGAACTTCATTTTGCGCGGAGCCAAATTGGCTACCATCACAGTGAAACGCCCTTTTAATTGTTCCGGATCATAGGCAGATTTAATACCTGCAAAAACAGTACGCTGCTCAGTACCTATATCCAGTGTCAACTTTAATAATTTGTCCGCCCCTTCCACATATTCAGCGTTAATAATTTTTGCAATGCGCAAATCAATTTTACTGAAGTCATCAATAGAGATTGTTTCTGCAATGGGTACAATAGCATTTTGCTGTCTTTCCGCATGTCGCGTCCGCGAATGCGTACCACCAGCGGATTCAAGGCTTTGTTTATTGGCCGCCACTAAAGCATCCATTTGTTTGGCGTCAATACGTGTCATCAAATGTTGATAAACATTGATAGTGTGTCCTGCAGGCAATAACAAATCAGAGACTGGCTGCCCATCAGCAAGCTCAGGCCAGGTTAATGGTTCGCAATTTAAGAAAGTCTCAATTTGTTTGACTGTTTCAGGCAGAATGGGTTTTAAATAGCGTGAAAGCAGATAAAAAAGTTGTATACCCAGGCTACAAATTCGTTGCAATTCATCGCCGCGATCTGCGTCTTTTGCGATTTCCCAAGGTGCCAATTCATGGATCATTTCATTCGCTTCATCCGCAAATTTCATAACTTGCCGCACCGCTGCAGAAAAGTCCCTGTCTTCAAACGCATTCTCAAGCGTTTCAGGTCGCCAGGAAGCAAAATGCTCATCAACCAAACGCTGCATTATCTGGTATTGCTCTCCAGCAATCAGCTTGCCGTCGAATCGCTTACTAATGAACCCAGCGCACCGGCTGGCGATATTGACAAATTTACCGACCAAATCCGAATTGACGCGCACAACAAAGTCATCCAGATTCATGTCGATATCTTCCAAAGACCCATTCAGTTTGGCCGCATAATAGTAACGTAGCCATTCTGGGTTAAGCTTTTGCTGCAAATAGCTTTCCGCAGTAATGAAAGTACCCCGTGATTTACTCATTTTTTCACCATTCACGGTGAGAAATCCATGTGCAAAAATTTTTGTGGGCGTGCGATAACCGGCATTCTCCAGCATAGCCGGCCAGAATAACGCATGAAAATAAAGAATATCCTTACCAATAAAATGATAAAGCTCTGTGTCAGAATCTTTGCACCAGAATTCATCAAAATCGATATCATTTTTCACACATAAATTCTTAAAGCTGCCCATGTAACCAACCGGCGCATCCAACCAGACATAAAAATATTTCCCTGGCGCGTCAGGAATTTCAAAACCAAAATAAGGTGCATCACGTGAAATATCCCAATCAGATAATTTATTATCATCAGCCTCCCCAAGCCATTCACGCATCTTATTAGCAGCTTCAGGTTGAAGATGATCTGTTTCACATGCCCACTGGCGCAGAAAATCAACGCAACGCTTATCAGACAGATTAAAGAAATAATGCTCCGACGACTTTTTAACTGGCGTTGCACCAGATACCGATGAATAAGGGTCTTTTAACTCAGTTGGTGCATAAGCCGCGCCACAAACTTCACAGGAATCACTATACTGATCTTTTGCAGCACATTTTGGACATTCCCCTTTAACATACCGATCAGGTAAAAAAATATTTCTTATCGGGTCATAAAGCTGTTCAATGCTTCGTACCGAAATCAATCCTGCCGCCTTCAGTTTATTATAAATATCTTCCGAAAAATGGCATGTTTCATCTGAATGGGTCGTGTAATAATTATCGAAATAAATATTAAACCCTGTAAAATCACCGAAATGCTCATCGTGTACACGGCCAATTAACGCTTCCGGCGTAATGCCCTCTTTCTCAGCACGTAACATAATCGGTGTGCCGTGCGTATCATCCGCACAGACATAATAAATATGGTGCCCACGCATTCTCTGAAAACGTACCCAAATATCGGTTTGAATGTATTCCACCAAGTGTCCCAGGTGGATGCTGCCATTGGCGTAAGGCAGCGCGGAAGTTACCAGGATTTTTCGTTTGTTCATTAACGATTGCTTCTTCAATTTGAATAAACGCCAATTGTAACAAACTGTGTGCGTTAACCTGATATTTGTTACCATCCTAGTACTCCTTCAACTTGATATTTGCGGATACAGTTAGCATTTCAGCGTTACTGGCAAGGCAGGTCTCTTGGCAATGGTCATTCCCTTGCCAAGAGACCTAACACCGCCAGTGACGCTGAAAAGCTAACCCGCAGGGCTATCACAAGATGTCCCGTCACTGCGTTGCAACCCTTGCCAAGGGAATAACCATTGTCTGCGTGCTGCGCCTTGTGACGAAACATCTTGTGATCGCTGTATCCACAAATATTAAGTTGAAGGAGTACTAGATAAATTAACCCGCAGTAAAAAGGAGTTTTGTAGTGGCTATTTCTGAGCAGCAAATACAATCTGTTCTCTCAACGGTAATTGATCCAACCACCGGCAAGGATTACATCACCAGTAAGGAAGCACGTAATATTCAGATCGAACAAAATAATGTATCCCTGGAGATCGAGCTGGGCTATCCGGCTAAAAGTGTTATTGATGTTATCCACAAGCGGGTTGTGGAAGCACTGGGCGACATACCCGGCATTGGCAATATTAATGTAGCGATCACCAGCAAAATCATTCCGCACAGTGTTCAGGGTGGCGTCAAACTGATTCCTGGCGTTAAAAATGTCATTGCTGTTGCGTCTGGCAAAGGCGGTGTCGGCAAATCCGCCACTGCGGTTAACCTGGCCTTAGCACTGGCCGCGGAAGGCGCTTCTGTCGGCATCCTGGATGCTGATATTTACGGCCCATCTCAGCCTCAAATGTTAGGCATCACCGTGCATCCCGAATCAAATGACGGCAAAACCATGGAGCCCGTTATTGCCCACGGAATTCAGGCCATGTCCATTGGTTTGTTAATTGACGTGGAAACACCGATGGTTTGGCGTGGACCAATTGTCACACAGACATTGCAACAACTATTGAATGACACCAACTGGAAAGATGTGGATTACCTTATTGTGGATTTGCCACCGGGCACGGGTGATATCCAACTGACGCTGGCGCAAAAAATACCGGTTACAGGCGCTGTAATCGTCACCACACCACAAGACATCGCTTTGCTGGACGCACGCAAAGGGTTAAAAATGTTTGAAAAAGTTGGCATCCCAATTTTTGGCATTGTTGAAAATATGAGCACACATACTTGTTCACAGTGTGGCCATACAGAAGCCATATTCGGCACCGGTGGCGGTGAAAAAATGTGTCAGGATTATGACGTTGAATTTCTTGGCGCACTGCCGCTCGATATCAAAATCCGTGAACAAACGGACATCGGCATACCCAGTGTAGTAGCCGACCCGGAAGGGCAAATTGCAGAAATATATCGTACAATTGCACGTCGTGTGGCAATTAAAGTTACCAAGTCAGCCGAAGACCATTCGGAATTATTTGCCAAGATTGTAATGGAAGATAATTGATTTTAAGGATTAAATAATGACCATCAAATCTGACAAATGGATACGCCGCATGGCTCAGGAACACGGCATGATCGAACCCTTCGAGCCGGATCAGATTCGTCATAAAGACGATCAGCGTATCGTGTCCTATGGCACCTCAAGCTATGGCTACGACATTCGCTGCTCGGATGAATTCAAGTTATTTACCAATATCAATTCCACCATCGTTGACCCCAAAAACTTTGATTCAAACTCATTTGTCGACGTCAAAAATGGCATTTGCATCATTCCCCCCAACTCATTTGCACTCGCACGCACGGTTGAATATTTCCGCATACCACGCAATGTTCTCACCATCTGTCTGGGCAAATCAACCTACGCCCGCTGCGGCATCATCGTCAATGTCACGCCATTTGAACCCGAATGGGAAGGCTATGTCACGCTGGAATTCTCCAATACGACCCCGCTACCCGCAAAAATTTACGCCAATGAAGGCGTGGCACAGGTTATTTTCTTTGAATCGGATGAAGTCTGTGAAACATCCTACAAAGATCGCGGTGGAAAATATCAGGGACAACATGGCGTGACATTGCCGAAGATTTGAGTTAGTTGGCTTATGGACGATGCAGATTTAAAAATATCCAGCCATATCATCATCCCATCAACCGAGATCGACATGCAGGCGATACGCTCGCAAGGTTCCGGTGGTCAGAATGTCAATAAAGTATCGACAGCAATCCATTTACGCTTCGACATCAAAGCCTCATCACTACTGGAAATTTATAAAGAAAGGCTGTTGCAATTAAAGGACAGCCGAATTTCAAAAGACGGCGTTGTCATCATAAAAGCGCAACGGTATAACAGCCAAGTCAAGAACAAAGAAGACGCACGCAACCGCCTGCTGGCAATTGTCAACAGCATCATAATTCTAGCGAAAACGCGACGACCAACAAAACCAACCAAGGCCTCACAGAAAAAAAGGTTGAACAACAAAGCAATTCAGAGTCGAAGAAAATCGTTACGTGGCAAGGTTGAGAACGAATAATAATCCTAAATCCTAAGTTGAGCGTATCCAAGCGTGTAGTTTCTGGACTGTCTCGCAAGACGCGACGAGAAAAAATCACAAATTTTCTTCCTTTTTCGTAGATAATGAATAAAATGGCACCATTTACCATTTACCATTTGCCATTTGCCATTTGCCATTTGCCATTTGCCATTTGCCATTTGCCATTTGCCATTTGCCATTTCTTATAATAGGGTTTAAGTGTCCTAAAATTAATTACAATAGTGTAAATATGACTAATAAGACAATTCCCACAGAACAGATAGGATCAATTCCACGCCCTATAGAGCTTATAGAAGCTTATCATCTGTTTGAAAAAGGAGAGTTTTCTAAAGACAAGTTAGATAAAATTGCTTTAGACGCAACTATTTGTACTATTAAAGCACTTGAGGAAACTGGGTCGCCATGTGTTTCTGATGGTGAACAGCGTAAATTCACAAATTTTGCTTCCTACTGCCTACACGGAGCGGATAATGTCTCGCCAGATGGTGTAGAAACAAAGTTCTCAGATGGTCACACACGATGTTTTATTCCACGTCTAATTAGCGCCCCCTTTCGTTATCAGCATTCAGCTGATGAGTTTCTTGATTTGAGTTTAAAACATTCGAAATTGCCCGTAAAGCAGGCAGTTACTTCACCGTCAATGTTAAGTCTTTTGTACCCCCCTGAAGGGCTGGCAGATTATCCTCTTAATAAATTTCTTCAGGATGTTATCAGTGAACATGTTGGTGAAGTAAAACGTTGTCTTGATAAGGGCGCATACAAGGTTCAAATTGATTTTACCGAAGGGCGTCTTTCTTTAAAGCTTGATCCGTCTGGTGGACTGCTAAAAAGCTTTATCGAACTGATCAACAAAGGGTTGGCACATTTTGATGAAAAAGACTTGTCTAGGATTGGCATTCATACCTGTCCCGGCAGTGACCTGGATTCGACACACAGTGCAGATATTGACTATAAATATTTATTACCTACGTTGTTTGAAATAGATGTGGGGAATTTTTATATTGCGATGGCAGCTGAAGAATCTCCTCGCAAAACGCTGCGTATGATAAAACAATTAATTAAACCGCACCATCGCATATTCATTGGTGTAGTTGACCCAATTAATCCTGCTATCGAGAGTCCTGAACTGGTAAGAGACAGAGTTTTGGAAGCAGCTGAGTTTATTCCCGTCGAGCAACTTGGGAGCTGCGATGATTGCGGCTTCTCACCTTTTTGTGATGATTTAACAACTTCTCGTGAAATTGCGTTTAAAAAAATCCGCTCACGAGTATTGGGTACAAAAATGGCAGAGAAAATTCTGTTCGGCTAATGAGTAACCAGCGTAAACAACACTGTTGTGAATAAAGACTTAAACATAGCTGACTGCAAGAAAGAAATTGAGCGACTGGAAGAGGAAGTTACTCAACTGGATTTGGAAAATAATCGTTTGCGTCTAGAAGCTAAAACCTATCAACATAACGAACTCAAACTTTATGAAATTCAGCGAATAGCGTCTACTGGTAGCTGGGAATTTAATCAAATCACTAGTGCTTTCAAGTGCACTGCTGAGTTGGCCGAAATACTGGAAGTTAATGCCAAAAGTCTTCCTACCTGGGAGAGTTTCCTACAATTGACGCATCCAGAGGAAAGGTCTCGACTAGATGAAGCGCTACAAGAGTCGATCGTTTTGAAGAAGTCGTTTGAAATTGAGCACCGGCTACAACTTTCCAGCGGCAAAATAAAATACATTAAACATTTTTGCAAGTCATTTTGCGCGTCAAATGGAATGCTCATCAATTCCATCGGCCTTGTTCAGGATATCACCAACTTAAAAAATGCGGAAAATCAGCTTGCCTACTTGGCAAACTATGATCCGCTGACTGGTTTGCCCAACCGTCATTTATTTCAGGATCGTTTAAAACATGCCATACAACAGGCCGGACGAAACGGTAAAAAAGTGGCCTTGTTGTATCTTGATCTGGATCATTTTAAGGCGGTTAATGATGCATTAGGTCACCCTATCGGCGATCAACTTTTGTTGCAAGCAACTGATCGTATCAAGCATAGCATTCGAGAATCTGATACGGCTGCTCGCCTGGGAGGAGATGAGTTTACTGTCGTTATAGAACAAGTTGAGAATTCGCTTCAAGTGGCTTTAGTAGCGGAACATCTTCTCACCGCATTAAGCCAACCTTACCAAATAGGTTCCCATGAAGTTTTTGTCTCAGCCAGTATTGGAATCACATACTATCCAACGGATGGCAGAAATATCAATAAATTACTGAAAAACGCTGATAGTGCAATGTATTTGGCCAAGGAGCAGGGACGCAATAATTATTGCTTCTTCACCAATGAACTTAATGTAAAAGCAAAGGATCATTTACAGCTGGAAAGTCGTCTGCGCATGGGGATGATAGAGGATAACTTCCTGTTACACTTTCAGCCTCAGATTGAAATCACCACAGGTCGTATTCTCGGTGCAGAAGCACTGCTGCGGTGGATGCCCAAGCAAACGCTTGTCAACCCTGATCGTTTTATATCTGTGCTAGAAGACACCGGTCTGATTGTGCCAGTTGGCAAGTGGGTGCTGGAAAAGGCTTGTCAAACTGCCAAGCGTTGGCAACAAAATGGCTTCAGCGATTTTAGAATCTCTGTAAATGTCGCCGCTAGACAACTTCGTGAAACTGATATTGTCAGTGTAATTAAAGAAATTCTGCAGAATAGTGGACTAGCGCCTAAATACCTGGAAATTGAGCTCACCGAAAGCACGCTAATAGACAGCACTATCAGTCGCCAGAATCTAAAACATCTTGAAGAACTGGGTGTACGTCTTGCTATTGATGACTTTGGCACAGGTTATTCTTCACTCAGTTATTTACAACAATACTCAGTAGATACGTTAAAAATAGATCGTTCTTTCATAAACAATCTGAGTAAAAACAGTGCTGATGACGCGATAACTGCAGCAATAATCGCGCTCGCTCATACTTTGGGGATGGAGGTTGTCGCGGAAGGGGTGGAAACTATAGAACAACTACAGTCTCTTGAAAAATTAAAATGCAATCAGGCACAGGGATTTCTTATCAGTCAACCAATGCCGAAGTCGGACTTTGAAAAATGGATAGCAAACTATTCTGATGAAAGTACAGGTAGTAGTATGTTATGGCAATTATTCACGCGCTAATCTACCATCCGGCGCATATCCAGTAATGCATCAAGCTCACCTTCGTCATATTTGCCCATATAGCGCCGAAATGTGCGATCACATACACCAAGCAGCAAAGTCGCTTCTGCTTACGTCAAACACCCGCGTCAACAACCTTCATACTTCCTCAAATCTCATCTTCCGAGTCTCCTGTAGCCATTCTACCCGTTTCATTTTTAACTCTCCCTGGGATAACCCGGTCAGATCATTTGCTACAAACACGAACAGTTTGTTTGTTCTCTACATAGATAAATTTAAGCATTGATGACATTCAGAAGGCTGATTACTGATGCAAGTAATGATAATCTTTTAGAAATAAGAAAAACGGTTCATCTGCAGTTCTTAAGCTAAATCAAATTTCCCAACTAGTCGGCTCTTTCACTGGCACATTATTCTTCTGATGGCGGAATTTTGATATGAACGGATAGATCGCTCTCCGCGCACGGTTGATTCCGCCTAGTGGGCGATGTTCCGGTATGCTGTGCCAGGGTGAGAACGACAGGTTTTCGCCAAATTCGTTTTGTTTTTCATTATCGAAGGTTTGCTGCAGGATTTTAATGGTGGCGACCTTTATAAATGGCGATTCGGTTTCTGGCCATTCTTTTCCCGGGTCTTCGATTGGCATCGTTTCTGCATCAATTTGCAACTGTACTGAAAAATCAAAGGTGGCTTCCTCCGCTTCTAATTGCCGCTTCATGGCAGCACGCATAAAATTATCATCAGGATTTACCGGGATCTCATCTGCGGCGGTTACATGCGGTGTGGCGGCATATTTTACGGCATGGTTGCCCCACAGATAAGGTGTTGTGCTGAAGTAACGAATTTGCAGCGGATTGACAAATTTCTTCATTGATTTTAGCAAGTTACCAACAACACGCCAATGTGTTGCGAAAAACCGTGCTTTTGCCAGAAGGCCACCGGTAAGCGCTTTAATGAGGCCATCAAATTCTTCGACATTCTCGGTGACAAATACATTCGTACTGATCAGAATAAAATCCTGCGTCTGTTCATCTTCTTCATGTTCTTGCAGCTTTTTTCCTGGCACACCCATGAGTTTAATCGCCATGCCACGAATATCACGTTCAATGTCCGGATTAATAGAGCCGTCCTGATTTGAGAAACGAATCCACGCTTGATAAGTTTTCGCTTCCTTGAACACGCCAATTTGCAATTCCTCGGGCAAATTAGGCTCAATAATGAATTCCGCTTTGACAACACCATGCATTTTTGGATGCGCATCACGGCGCATAATGCCGGTTGGGTTGTCTTTAATAATTTTCGCTTTGAGTCGTTCTGCAAGATCTTTTATATAGGCTTCTTCCCCCGCTGGAGGGTATTCTTGTCCCAGGTTTTTATTTGACATATTCAACCTTTTAATTTTATAAAGAGAAAATGGTTTATTCTGAATAAAACCAATGATAAGGAAGCGCCCGCTTACCAATGAATCAATACAGTTTCATTTTGATCATAGCATGACTATTACTAGCAATTTGCGCCTCAATTTAGAAGAATTCTATTTCATTTTCCATTGGGTTTAGAATTAGTCAGCGATTCTCTCAATCTTCATGCAAAAAAAAACCGCTTATAAAAGCGGTTTTTTAATTTCCTCTGAGAGGATACTTATTTTTTATTTGTTCGAACTAATGCTGCCAGCCTTGATTAGTATGTTGGAGGAGGAATTCCATCTTGACCTTCTGGCAGGCAATTGCCGTTACCATCTAATCCAAACTCACAATTTTCTCCAACGCCTGTGGCACCCATGTCTATATCACCAAAGCAACCAGTTAAAAACAAAACCAATAAGAACGCGACTAAATATGACGATTTCATTACATTAATTTCCTTATTTAAAAAAATTTATATTCCCAACTCAATTTGAGTTCATAAGTATATAACGATCTTAATTCATCAAGCAAGTATTGACATGCAAAATACCACATAACTAAAATTGCTGCTATAACGCTATCAAACTGTATTTATGGGCAATGTGTGTCCAGGTGACCAGAAACAAGGCATCGCCCACACAAAATGAGCGAATATCTATCTTTCTTGGGCGCTCCTAAAAATTCAGAGTTCGCCCAAATGCAAGGCGTGGAAAAATTTTTTGCAGCGCAGCATATATTTTATATGTAAGCAATAAATTTTTTCTGTAACACAGCAGTTGGGATGAAATCTGGATTTTTAGAAGTGCCCTCTATTCGAAACAATAACGCCCTACTTCTCATCCTTAAGCGCCTGTGGAAGAGCAGCTTTCAAATAGTAAATCATAGACCATAAGGTTAAAACAGCCGCCAGATAAATCAGCCAGGTGCCTATTTCTTGCGCGTTAAAATATCCACCGACATCACCATGGTAAAGCAACAGTGGAATAGCCACCATTTGTGACACGGTCTTTATTTTACCGAGAAAGGAAACCGCTACACTTTTAGATCGACCAATTTGCGCCATCCATTCTCGTAACGCTGAGACGGTTATTTCTCTGCCTATGATAATCAACGCTATCGGAGCATCTAATCGCCCAAGATATACCAGTACAATTAATGCGGCTGCCACCATCAGCTTATCCGCCACTGGGTCCAGAAATGCTCCAAAATCAGATGTTTGGTTTAAAACCCGCGCGAGATAGCCATCCAGCCAGTCTGTAATCGCAGCAGCGGCAAATATTATGGTAGCGATTAAATTCTGATTAGCCGGCGTTAGCCAGGAAGCTGGCAAATAGAAAATACCGACAAATAATGGTATGGCGAGTATTCTCAGCCATGTTAATAAATTTGGAAGATTATGTGGCATAAGACCGTGTACTATAACTTGCTAATTAAGTGAGCTTAAATAAATAGTGGGTTCACTGGACAGAATAATAAATGGGTTTTCTGAGTGATTGCTGCAATGGAGAAAATCACCGTTTAACTTAGGAACCAATATCGATGGTTAACAGCTTCCATCTTATTGTTGTATATCGGCAAAAACTTAAATGTAATGAACAAAATCGACTCAATGTAATTCCTTGTAAATTTTCTCTGCCAATTGGCGACTAATGCCTTCTGTTTGTTGCAATTCCTCAATGCTGGCCGTTAATACGCCTTTCAATCCACCAAAGCGCCCTAATAACCCCTGACGACGTTTGACACCAATACCGCTGATATTTTCCAGTGTTGAGCTTGTGCGTGCTTTTCCTCGCCGACTACGATGGCCTTGAATTGCAAAACGATGCGCTTCATCACGAATTTGTTGAATCAGATGCAAACCAGCATGATCATGCGCTAATTGTAACGGCTTTTTACAAGTGGGGAAAATCAATTGTTCCAGACCAGGCTTACGTCCGCCACCTTTTGCAACACCCAGCAAATTGGCATCACTTATACCCAACTCTTGTAATGCTTTTTTGGCCGCATTCACCTGCCCTTTGCCGCCGTCTATTAAAATCAAATTGGGCAGTTGCCCTTCCCCTTTAACAACCTTTTGATAACGTCTGGTCAACGCATCGCTTAGCGCTGCATAATCATCGCCCGGCGTAATGCCGTTAATGTTAAATCGCCGGTATTCATTATTACGCATGGCAAAATTGTCATACACAACACATGAAGCAACAGTTGCCTCACCCAGTGTATGGCTGATATCAAAACATTCTATACGATTCAAGCCAGCCATATTCAAGGCGGATTGTAAGGCCATTAAGCGTTCTTCCTGGCTGGCTTGCCGGCTCATCATTTGCTGGAGGGCAAGTTTGGCATTCTCTGTCGCCATTGTCAGCCACACACGCCGCTCACCCACCGGTTTCAAATTAATATTAATTTTATGCCCAGACTGATCGGTTAATAATTCCTGTAATAATTCGCGCTGAATTTTCTCGCCGACGATAATCAAATGCGGCACACTGCGGTTTAGATAATGCTGCGCCAGAAATGCCTCAACCACGGAAGCTGGTGCACAACCCGCCGCATTTTGTGGAAAAAAACATTTATCACCAAGGTGCCGCCCACCTCTCACCATGGCAAGATTGACGCAGATTTTTCCATTGCCTTCATCGCTTGCTGCACAGGCAATAACATCCGCATCCAGGGCCTTGCCGCTGTCCATAAACTGTTTTTCTCTAATTTTTCTTAATGCTTGAATCTGATCACGAAAAAGCGCTGCCTGCTCATATTCCATGTGATTGGCAGCATATTGCATTTTTTTGTTAATGCTTGCCACAACTTCTGTTTGTTTGCCCTGTAAAAACAGTTCGGCGCTTGTAACATCCTCTTGGTACGCCTGCTGAGATATCAGATTCACACACGGGCCGCTGCATCGTTTGATCTGATACAGTAAACACGGTCGTGTACGATTACTAAATACGCTGTCTTCACAAGTACGCAGACGAAATACTTTTTGTAATAGCTGGATGCTTTCTCTGACAATGCCCGCATTCGGAAAAGGCCCAAAATATTGGTGTGTTTTGTCCAATACGCCCCGATAAAAGCCAAGGCGTGGAAAATCATGGCCACTCAGAATGATATAGGGATAAGACTTGTCATCCCTAAACAGAATGTTATAGCGCGGTTTTAGCGTCTTGATTAAATTGTTTTCAAGCAATAAAGCTTCCGCTTCAGAACGGGTAACCGTCGTTTCAATTGAAGCAATATGTGACACCATTAACTGTGTTCTTGGTGCCAAGTTGGCTTTCCGAAAATACGAGGAAACGCGCTTTTTAAGTGCCAGCGCTTTACCGATGTAAATAACTTCACCCGCCATATTCAACATGCGGTACACACCGGGTTGTAGCGGCAGGCTTGCACAAAACGCCTTTGCATTAAATTCAGTTTTAACCAAATTACTTTTTCCTTCCCAAACCTCGCTTATAAATTACAAATACTATCGGGTAGGTAACTATTCTCTCTTGCCCAGCAAATTTCCGCCAATGGCCCAATTTTCATGGGGTATTTCATCGAAAGAAATGTAAGTGTATGACTTTGGTTTTTCCGCAATACGCTCCAACGTATCAGCTAACTCTTCAGAAATTTTTTGTTTTTGCTCACGTGTTAAGGTGCCCGCAATTCGAATATTTACATAAGGCATTGTGTTACTTTCCTTTTACATTAGTTTTATTAATTACAATAATGGGATAGAAAACTTTTACTACTAAATATTGATTATGAATTTATGCTTACTTCATCTAATATGAAATCGGCTTTAATTTTAACAAAAATTTGTTCAAACATTTCTGTTGTCAAGCGTTTAGTTTGCGTATTGTAACGACTACAGTGATAACTGTCATAAAGTTTTAATCCAACAGGCAATTGATGTATTGCGCCATGACCAAACGAATAGTCTTTTAGTTTAAGTTTTTGACTCCGCAACACAGCTTGGTGCGCAAGTGTACCCAGCGCCAATATTGCAATACCCTGCTCGTGTATGAACTTTGCAAGTTCATCTTCGAGATATTGACTGCATTGGCGCACTTCGTCAGGATTCGGCTTGTTTGCAGGTGGCAAACATTTCACCGCGTTGGTAATACGACAGCCCAGAAGCTTTAAATCATCGTCAGAAGCAACCGACTCAGCATGACTGGAAAATCCAAATTTATGCAATGTTTGATACAGCAAAACACCGGCAAAATCTCCGGTGAAAGGTCTCCCGGTACGATTAGCACCATGCATACCTGGTGCCAGACCAATAATCAGCAGTTCGGGTTTGTCGTCGCCAAAAGCCATGACCGGTCGTGCATGATAATCCGGGTAACGCACTTTGACGTCATCAAGAAAATCTGCCAGTCGTTGGCATTGTCGGCAATCATTTGCCTGCATAGCGTGATGAACTTTTGTAGTAGAATATGTAGCCATTGTTAATAATAAAAATATGAGTAAGTCAATAATCGCTGCAATGCTACAGCTTTAGTTGGGATCAAGCTGTGCCATTATGCATAATGCCCAAAACACTTCCAAAAAAACGCTCCATTATTTTTCTGTTTTTAATTGTACTCTTAGTACCATCTAAATTAGTTCTCGCAGAATCAGCAGAATCCGAGAATAATGTTGCCATTGTCAGCCTTTCCGCGCCTGAATCAATTCTGGAATTCCTGCATCAATATTTTGATCTGCCGGATAAAGCGTTGACAAATGTTACTGCGCAGCAAGCTTTCTTACGACGCGCACAACGTGAAATCAGTGAATTGCTGGCAACAGAAGGCTATTTTACGCCTAACATAGTATTGCAAGGAAATTGGCAAGACAATACCGAGGTTCCTGTGTTGGCGATAGATCCCGGCCCATTAACCAAAGTCAGCGCCATCAACCTTGAATTCCAGGGAGAAATTGTTAACGCACAAGCTAACCAGCAAAAACATATTAAAGCCTTACGTGATTCCTGGCAGTTGGCTATTGATACGCCGTTTCGCTCTACTGATTGGGAACAGGCAAAAGCAGCCTTGCTATCCGAAATAACCCGTGACAAGTATGCTGCGGCATCAATTGTGAGCAGTAAGGCTGCGGTCGATCCGGACAATGGCTTGGCTGAATTGACTGTAGTGATCGATTCCGGACCGATTTTCTATTTCGGCGAATTGGAGATTAGCGGGCTGGAACGCTATGACGAATCCACCATCAGAAATTTCATGTTGTTTCGTGTGGGTGATCCATATAAGCGTGAACTACTGCATGTTTTTCAAATAGCGCTACAAGGAATTCCACATTTTAAATCGGTTTCCGTCAACATTACGCCTGATATTACGCAGCATAAAGCAGCACCGATTCAAGTTGTGGTTACTGAACTTGAATCGCAACGTATTGCATTGGGAGCAGGTTTTAGCTCCAATAATGGTGCCAGGGGAGAACTTAATTTTCAGAACCATAACTTTCTTGATCGCGCCTTGAATTTAAACAGTACACTTCGGTTAGAACAAAAACGTCAAACATATTTTGCGGGCATTGATTCCCTGCCAAATCAAAACAATATTCAATACTCTTTAGGCGCCCGCCTGCAAAGAACGGACATTGAAGATTTGGAAACAATCAACCAAAGAGTGGGCCTCACGCGTAATTACCGCACCCGAGAGCTTTTGAATCAAATTGGACTGACTTGGCAACGCGAGGAAAAACGTCCATCGGGCGCAATTAACCAAATTAATGCTGCATTAGTATTAGATTGGCGATGGCGGCATCATATCGTTGATGACCCGCTGCATATCCGTCGTGGCAATGTGACTGAAATACAAATCGGCGGCGGTAGTCAGCAGCTGTTTTCAGAACAGGATTTTATACGCAGCTATGGGCGCCATCAAAGCTGGTGGCCGATAGGAAAGCAGGATGTATTTTTTCTGCGTGGCGAGGCAGGGTTTACTTTGGCACAATCGCGCTTTGGTATTCCACAAGAATATCTTTTCCGTGCGGGCGGCATCCATTCTGTACGCGGGTATGATTTCAACAGCTTAGGTGTACGAGAAGGAAATGCTGTTGTTGGTGGCCGCACATTAGCCACAGGCACGATGGAATATACACGTTGGGTAATGCCGCATTGGGGTGCAGCTTTTTTTGCTGATATTGGTAGCGCTGCAGATCGATGGCAGAAAATGCATGCGTTTCTGGGTTATGGTGCTGGTGTACGCTGGCGTAGCCCGGCTGGGCCACTTGCATTGGATGTTGCAAGAGCAGATGAAACAGGCACAATACGATTTCATTTTTCAATGGCCGTTGCATTCTAACCATGGCTGCTCACAGCAAACTTAAACAATTCGTCAAAAAAATCTATCACTGGCCGGTGATTCTGCTGTTGGTTATCTTTTTTGCTACAGCAACAACAGGCCATTGGATACTTAATAGCAGCTCCGGCTTGCAGTGGTTCATGTCATCCATAAGCCGTATCAGCTCAGGTGCCATTGCGTTTGAAGGCGTGCAGGGCAGATTCAGTACCATGCGTGTCAGTACACTGCATTTTACTAATGATGACATGCAACTGGTTATTCATGACTTAGAATTAAATTGGCAGCCCAATCAATTATTCAGCAGAAAATTGCTTATTAATCATGTGTCGGCGCAATCCATTGCGTTTTACTCGTTCTCCTCAGACGAACAAGATGCACCAGCTGAGCTACCAGAAGACTTACATTTACCTATTGCTGTAACTATTCAGAAGCTTGCGGTTCGCAGCTTTAGCTTTTATTCTGAAAAGGGCAATAACCCAGATTTTGTCGTCCATGATCTGACGATGCAATTGGGGAGTAATGGCCGACATCACCAGTTGACCCATCTGGATATGTATTCAAAATTTGGTGCATTCAAACTTTCTGCTGAAATTGAAGGTCAGCGCCCTTTCAATCTGTTTGCACAGGCTAGTTTAAAAAATCCACATGAATGGGGCGAATTTAAGTCAAATCTCAGCGGCAATCTAAAACAAATTGATATTGAAATAAATTCGAATGGGAGTGGAATAACCGGTGATATTAATGCCCAACTGAAGCCTTACGAACCAATTCCCGTAGAAAGCATAAGTGTTTCACTAGACCGATTTAACCCTGCTGCATTTTCTGCAGAAATCCCAAATGTTCATTTGTCTGTATTGGCTGAGTTCAACAAAGATGTAGCGCAACAACTCGTCGGTGAAATAACACTATCTAACCATAGCATTGCGCCATTTGACGCTGACGGGCTGCCACTATCCACAGCGGAAACTCAAGTTCAATTATCTGACGATTCACTGCAATTCACTGACATTTCGGTACATTTGCCAGACGAAGGCATTATTTCAGGCAATATATCCTGGAATTTGGAACATGCATCGGGTTTGGCAGCGCTAAATGTTAGCAATCTCAATCCACTGGTAATTGACAGTCGCTTACGGGCGGCACAAGTCAGTGGCCACATGACATTCGCGGGTGATGCCAAATCACAAGATGTCATCGTTCAACTCTTTGATGACAAGCTAAAGCTCGATACACAGCTAACCCATAGCGATAAGGTTTTAACGTTAAATAGTTTTCATTTGAGTCATGGTCAATCACGTTTAACAGGTCAAGGCATGCTCGATTTCGCCAATGAGCAATCGTATAACCTGACAACAAAGCTTGAGCAATTTAACCTTTCTGACTTTATACAAGGACCAGCTTCAGACTTAAATGCTGTCATCAACTTAGCGGGCAACTTGTCGCCTCAATTAACCGGCACTTTAAATTACACAATCAACAAAAGCCATCTGGCGAAGCATGCTGTTTCCGGAAATGGCCAAATCATTTTCAATGGTCTTACGCAATTAACAAGCAATGCCAAATTTAATGTTGGCTCCAATCACTTTCATCTACATGGCGCATATGGAGAAGTGGACCAACCCGGTAAAAACTTACAACTGGACATCACAGCACCTTCACTGGATCAAATTGGCTTTGGGTTTTCTGGTTCTTTAAACGCAGCATTAACCCTAGATGGCAGTTTAGAATCACCTGAAATCAGCATTGATGTTCAAAGTAAAGATTTAGAATTACCCAGTGATCACAAAATTGAGCGTTTGGCTGCAAAAGGCGAATTTGCTGACGATGTGATTTCACTGCAGTTAGACGCTGCAAATTTTGCGACTGAAAATACAATACAGGTGCAGCGACTGGAATTGAATATAGCCGGCCAAAAATCTAAGCATCAGATAAAATCTGAAGTACAGATTAATGATGAAACAACTGTTCAATTGCATGCTTCGGGTGGGGTCAAACCAACATCAGCGTCTGATTCTGACATGCAATGGCTTGGAAAACTATCACAATTATCAGTCACAGGCTTAATACCTGTTCAACTGCGAACACCAACCCCATTAGAATACAGTGCACAACGTGTTGCATTAGGCGCTGCACAATTTTCAATCTCGGGCGGACAAGCTAATATCAATGAGGCAATTTGGACGCCACAGCACTGGCAAAGCCAAGGTAACTTTACCGGCATTGCCGTGCACTACGGAGACGGTTTGGTCGCGCAAGAAGACATGCTTCATTTGGGCGGAAACTGGCGCTTTGTCTCTCGTACACAATTAGATGGAAACCTAAATATCACACGAGAAAAAGGAGATTGGTATACCCCAGGATCATTCACTCTTCCATTAGGCATACAAAAGTTACAGCTTTTTACGTTAGCTGAAAAAGGAGAAATATCCAGTCAATTTGAATTTATTAGTCACCAGATTGGTCGAGTCAACGCACACCTTACACTACCGATAGCCCAATCTGACGAAAATTGGTCTATTGCTGAAAACGCACCACTTAAAGGAAAGATTCTGATAAATTCCAAGGATTTATCCTGGATTGATTTATTAATGGATGACAATATTAAATCTAATGGACAGCTTGAAATGCAAGCAGATATTGCGGGCACACTGAATGAACCAGCGTTACAAGGTGATATTAAAGGGAAAAATTTAGCGTTATCTTTACTCGATCAGGGGTTGCAATTAGAGGATGGAAGTCTGCTTGCACATTTTGATCAATCAAACATACATATCAATCAATTAAATTTTTCGGCCCCCTTCGAATCTCCACCCAAAGATCGCTTGCTCAGTAAAGTAACCCTGGAAAACAAACCCGGCTCCTTGTCCATAACTGGAAAAATTGGAATGTCGGTTAACGAACATCATGTTGAGGTGAAGCTGGCCCAATTACCATTTTCACATCCTTCACACTACTGGATACTTTTATCGGGTGAAGGTCACGCCAAAATTCAAAATAGTCTACTTAATTTAAATGGAAAAATTATTGCTGATGCCGGGCTGATAATGCAACCACCTGCCGGTCGCCCGGAACTCGCTGACGATATTATTATCGGTGAAGAACCCAGCAATAAGCAGCAAGCATCATTAATGAATATAGATGCCACACTTGATTTAGGCAAACAATTTTATTTGCGTGCATCCGGTCTAGAAGGACAACTGTCTGGACAATTACATGCCAGTAATGACGCGCGACAAGCGCTTAGAGTCACGGGTTCCATTGCAACAAAAAAAGCAACCTTTAAAGCTTATGGTCAGAGCCTAAAAGTAAAACGCGGCATTGTTAATTTCCATGGCCCATTGGATGACCCAGGTTTAAATGTATTGGCTATACGTGCAGGTGTAGAGCTACCGGTTGAAGCTGGCGTGGAAGTTATCGGCTCTGTGCGCCATCCTAAAGTTAGGTTGGTGTCAGAACCCAATGTCCCTGATTCAGAAAAGCTTTCATGGGTTGTTCTAGGTCGCCCACTTGGTGCAGGTGGTGTAGACTCTGCTTTGTTACTAACAGCTGCTGGGTCA
>JAJFJK010000112.1 GCA_021774075.1 Nitrosomonas sp.
ATGTCGTAGTTAATTGTTGAATTTTACAGTCATCTGATTACAAATGATTTTTTGGCTACTAAAAAATAGCATAACTTAATGATTAATAAGACATCAATTAATTTTACAAATCATTTTCAACAACTAATTGCGACATAGCCATCAGTTTCTTCTTAACTCAGTCAAAAAAGACTGCCCAAAGAAAAATTTCAGGGATGCTGTAGCACTGCTTGTTTTCTGTCAAATAACCAATATTGATATTGACCCTACCTTTGCAGTTTACGAAAAAGTTAACTATGACCACTCCAATTTAGATGAAGCGCTACCTGATCTAGAGCTGTTTAATAAAATAAACAACTCAGATATGGATGAGTTAGCCAAGTATGCTCTTAATCTTACAGACGAGTTTAATGTTAATACATCAGTAACAATGGATTATGATCAGAAACGAGAGAATTTGATGACATACAAAAGACTCACAGACTGGGATTCTCTGTATTTGATGATGCTTTCCATCGTTGATATTAAGCATGATAACTCTATCCCAGCAGACAAAAAACTGTCTGCTTTTCTAGATTGGGTTATACGTGACTTTAGAAAGTCTCTCGTTACAACGATCTATGCTTTGGTTTTATTTGGAAAAAGACCAATTAAGCGGATGATGAAGTATAAAAGTAGTCAAGATAGAAATGAACGACGTAGCGCATTATGGAATATGACTTGGGATCTCTATATTATGAATCAGTTTTTCAGAAAGTGGACTGAAAATAATAATAAACAAGAGTTTTTATTCGCAAGTGACGATAATGCATTTTGTGAATTACTCAGATTGGCTATAGATGTACAAAAGCATGAAAACTTCACCCCTCTTAATTCCTACCTAACAGATTCAGGATATATCGAAGCGAAAAAATTTCTAGAAACCGATGTAAATGATATAGAAAGAATGTATTGGTCGGAAACCTGGGGTCCAGAATACAGGAAAAATTTGATTTCAAAATATGAAAAAAAGCTGCTCTCGAATTAGGAACGAAAAGTGAGTTCAAGCGTGTATATTTGGGTGGATCTGTAAACCCCAATATGACAACGTTGTCGGTGTCTGGTCTTACATTTGGCTTTTTCGTTCCCTCTTGCACATCTGTTTTACCACTCGGATTAAAGAGTCAACGCATGGTGACAAACTCTTCTGCGCTGGTTGGATGAATCGCCACAACCGCATCAAAATCAGCTTTGGTCGCGCCCATTTTAATGGCCACAGCAAAGCCTTGAAGAATCTCATCCATGCCGTGGCCGATACCGTGGATGCCCACTACTTTTTCTTCCGTACCGGCGCACACCAGTTTCATTTTATAAGGCTGACGATGACTGGTGATCGCGGTATACATGGCGGTAAAGCTTGACGTGTAAATCTTAATATTATCTTCGCCATATTGGGCGCGCGCTTCTGCTTCAGTCAAACCCATGGTGCCGATGGTCGGGTGGCTAAAAACAACGGTTGGAATCAGACTGAAATCCATTTTTACATACAATTGACCATTAAACAGACGCTCAGACAGCAGACGCCCGGCTCTAATTGCAACCGGTGTGAGTTCCACACCACCGGCCATGCAGTCGCCCACGCTGTATATGCCTTTCGCGCGGGAATTTTGTTGTTCGTCAACAATAATATAGCCTTTATCGTTCAGCGTGACATCGGTATTTTCCAAACCGATATTGCCTGTCGATGGTGCCCGGCCAACCGCCCAGATCAGGGTGTCGACGGTATAATTCTCGCCGTTTTCCAAATACAAAGTCAGGCTACCGTCGGTATTTTGTTCCACTGACTTCGGGGTACTGTGCGGATGCAATGTCGGGCCGTTAGCGGCCATACTTTCCATCAATGTTTCATACAATATGGGGTCAAAATTACGTAGTGGCGCATGTTTGCGAACAAACAAATGGGTTTCACTGCCCAAAGCGTGCAGCACGCCGGCCAACTCTACTGCGATATACCCTGCGCCCACCACTGCGACGCTTTTCGGTTGCTCACGCAGTGCAAAAAAACCGTCGGAATCAATGCCATGGTCTGCGCCTGGAACATTGGGAATATTTGGTGCGCCACCGGTTGCAATCAGAATATGCTCGGCGCTGTACTGCTCACCATTGACTTCGATGGTATTGTTATTCACAAAACGGCCAAAACCGTTAATCAACGTCACCCCATTACCCGCCAAACTGTTTTCATAAGAACCGTGAATACGTTCAATATAGGCTTCACGATTGCTCACCAGATGATTCCAGTCAAATTGATTAACAGTTACGTCCAGACCATAATCTTTGGCGAATAAATGCATCGCCTCAGTAACATGAGCGCCATACCACATAACCTTTTTTGGCACGCAACCCACATTAACGCAAGTGCCGCCAACCTGTTTGGCTTCAATCAGCAAAACTTTCGCCCCATGCATCGCAGCCCGGTTCGCTGAAGCAATCCCACCACTACCTGCACCAAGGCAGATATAATCAAAATTTTGAGGCATTTATATCCTTTTATTCTTAAGAGCTGTTGTTGAATTGTGTTTTTGTTTATCCAGAAAGCTAGGGAAATAAAAACTATACTACATCCTGCCGGAGACGGTTATCGATAAATGACAGACCAGTCGCCATAAATCAAATTCAACATAAGTTAGGAAATTATTTGAAAGGATTCAGCAGTTTCACGCCGGTCGCTGTAAAATCTCGCAGATTTCTTGTCACCAGCGTTAAATTATATGTAAGTGCGGTTGCTGCAATTTGTTTATCCAACGCGTTTTCATAATATGGGGTACGCAAATATCCCCAAATCTGTGCTTCTTCGGCAGTAAAGTTGAGAATATGGTCAGCATAATCATTCAATAAGTGTTGTAACCAGGTTTCCAATTGCCCGGCCTGGCGCTCATCTCCCCTGTGACGAATCAGTTCAACACCTCGGCGTAATTCACCAATGGTAATCACACTGATATAACTTTCTTCAGCCTGTTCGGAAGCCTGCTGAAGAAATTGTCGTACCCCGGCGTTAGCGCGTTTTTTTTTCCTTAGTTCACTAATTACATTGGTATCAATTAAATACATCAATCAAACACATCGACGGAAGCGTCATGTTCAGCCCGTTCAAAATCAGCATCTTCACCCACATCCGGCATTTCGCTTAACCACTCAATAAAACGTTTCTTCCTGGGACATACATGGACGCCCACGTTTTGCCAAGCATTCAGTCAATGATTTTAAGAAGGTATAAGATTGCAGCCATACATCCGGACTTTGAGTGAGGTACATTTCACATTTCCTCTGTCCCTGATGGAATATGCTGGTTGAGGCT
>JAJFJK010000113.1 GCA_021774075.1 Nitrosomonas sp.
TGAAATACTTCCTTTGCCAAATCAATACCTATTGTTGTAATCTTCATTTCGGACGCTCCTCTCTGATCTCTAGTGGTTTAAAATCACTACTTTGGCACATTGATGCCGTTTCAGATAGTGGGCGTCCATTCCATTACTTTAACCCAAGAAGACTTTGATGCATTGCCCAGGAATGAAGAAGGTGTTAATCAGCTGGGAACTATTTTTGCAATGGATGGTAACGCAGTCCGCTTGCCTTCTAAAGACGACGTTTTCGCCGAAGGAAATATTGGTAATACCGTTGGTTTTCCAGTCAGGGCTCTTTTAATGCACTACAACAAAGTGATGTACATGCCTATTGGGAGCTGAATCCTGGAACAAATTGGACGTTCCCATTATATGAGCTTCCCTTTACAGGTGCTGGACCAGATGGTGCGCCAGCGGTAGATACACCTTCTATTATTCCACCAACATTCGAAACCTTTAGTTTGCCGGAACGACCTGTTTCAGCTGAACGAGCCGCAGCTTTAGGCGATCCTATCGATAATCCACGTGACCCAGATCGTAGCGAAGAAGAACCAGGTTCTAATCAAGCTGAAACACTGAACCGATTTATTCCGAGTAACCTAGCTAATGAAATATTACTAGATGTTTTTGTCAGAACGCAATCATTTGCTCCCGGAGTAGGTATGCCTGAGCGGTTATATATAGCTTTTCAACGGCAAGTTGCCAAAGTGGATTTAAGTGGTGACGGTGCCATATCCCATCAGGAAGCCTTTATCACAGGGAATTTTGTGAATGGTGAACAAACATTAGCTAATAGAAACCTATTTATCCCAGCGACCGGATTTAATCGTTTTGCTGTTACGCGCGAAATAAATGATGGGTTGTTAGCGCCAAGATTTGCGCCCAGCCAGCGTGCGTATGTTGCATCAGGGTTTGCTACCTATCTACCTGAAGCAGTACCTGCATCTTTACCTAGAGATGCTGATGATAGATAGTAATTCATTGACTTAAAAGATATAAGTTGTTTTTTCTTTTTTAGTATCTTTTGGTCATGTTGAAACAGTGACTGAGAAAGTTGTGGTAACAGCGCCAATAAAATCGACCATTGAAGACAGAAGTGGACAAGTTATTGGCGCTGTTACTGATAGCAGTGCGTTTAATGAGTGTATGACCTGAAACCTAACACAATCAAATAAAGGAATTTCATTTATGACTCAAATAAAATTAATATTTCGTATTCTCGCTATTTTTATAGCTATCGGTATGTCGACAATAGTCTATGCAAAGGGGTTTTCTAATTTTTTTGGTGATGAAGAAAAACCGGATAGCCCGTTTAAGGGTGCGGTTTACGCAATGTCAAATAACTTTACCGCCAATACGGTTGTCGGTTATGGTCGCGGTGACGACGGTAAATTAACTAAAATTGGGGAATATCGCACGGGTGGTGAAGGTGCTGCTTTTGATGGCGGGGAAGGATTGGACCCATTGATTTCAGCCTATTCAATAATAATGACCGATGATCGCAGATTTCTATTAGCGGTTAATGCAGGCAGTAGCTCGGTGAGTGTATTTCGTATTAATTCCGACTTCTCATTAGAACTTACTGAAGAGCAACGTATACGCGGGGGTGTTGTAGGCCCTAACAGTATTGCCTATAGAGATGGTCTGGTATACGTATCGGTGATTGACTCTGATGGTATTTTTGATGGTGAACCAGACCAAGAAGGCGCCTTAGTCGGTTTTAGACTCACGCGTAATGGAAAACTAAGACCAATAGCACGCTCAACACGAGAGCTGGGTAATCGTTCGAGCGCCGTACGATTCTCACCTGATGGCAGATTTTTGATTGCTGCGTCTATTAATGCTGGTTCGTCAGCATTAGCCAGTGGCAGCCAAGATGAGATGGTCGTCTATGGTGTAAGGCGCAATGGGCGTTTAACAAGAAATCCGGTCAGCGCTGCCGCATCAACGGTACCCCTTAATAGCGATGGAAGAAACCTACCCAGCGCAATTGGTTTTGAAGTAGTGCATGATAGAGGTAAACAGTTTGTAGTGGTCACAGAAGCCCGTGAATTTCAACCTGATGGCTCTCCACCAGCATTTCCAGCTTTGCAAACCGGCTCTGTTTCTACTTGGGAACTTGATCGCCATGGCAGACTAACACCCATCGATTTAGATGTCCTAGCCGGAACTAGCTTAACCGACGGTGAACGCACGGCTTGCTGGATACAGTTTGCAGCTGACGCTGAAAGCTTTTGGGTTTCTAATGCTTTAGAGTCAACCTTATCTTCCTTTTCGTTTGATCGAGGTAAAATTAACCTCATTAATCGCATCGAAGCTGCTGGCACACCACCTTCTGATGATGACCCATTTGGCACTACTGATGGCTGGATAGATCTTTGGATTAGTGAAGATGGGTTGCATTTGTATCAGCTTTATGGTCTCGCTGGCACCATTGGTGTTTTTGAAATTGAAAATGAAGGTGAAGGAACTGGTCTGACATTAATTCAAACAGTATCAGATCTGCCAGATAGCAATACGCAAGGTATTGTTGCGCTTTAGATTCAAAGGTGCCCTTTAGTTTAAAACTAATACTCCCGGCTCTATGCCGGGGGGGCACGCAGTAGCAAATCAATTTCTTCTGCAGACATCAACTTATTCGGTTAATCTCTCAGATAAATACTTTGACGAAGCTGTCAAATGACATCACTAACAGTGGAAATTTCTTGTGTCCATGAATAACTCGCCATTTGATAGAATATTGGAACTGAACCTAACGCTGAATACTTTGCAATAGACAATCCTAAAGACCTCAGTTAACCGCCACACTAATAACCAATCTAATGAAAACAAGACTAATATTTTGCATACAACATTCACCTTCAGGCTGAGTCACACTATGATGTGTATAGCTCGCTGTGCTTTATTTTTTGCTGCGTTGCATTTCTTTGCAATAACTCGTTATTACGCCTCAATGTGCCTTGCCAAAAAGAAACAACAACGCACTCTAAACACCATTCAACTTTGGTTTCCAGGACTATGAAGAATGTTTTGATTGTTGAGGATCATCAAGATATTGCTAATCTGGTAAAAATGCACTTAATCGATATTCAGTGCAACGTCACGCTAGCCGCCGATGGCAATCAGGGTTTACAGTTGGCAGAGACCAAGTGTTTTGACTTGATTATCCTTGATCTCATGTTGCCTGGTATTGATGGTCTGGAAATCTGTCACCGTATTCGTAAGCAGTCTGACTATACGCCGGTATTGATGTTGACTTCAAAATCTACTGAGTTGGATCGGGTGCTGGGGCTGGAAGTCGGCGCTGATGACTATCTCATCAAGCCATTCAGTATTCTAGAGCTGGTAGCACGTGTCAAAGCCATGTTCCGTCGCGTTGAAGCGCTAAGTCGCCAGTCGATTGATAACAAGGTGGAACAAATATTTGGTGAATTGAGCATTAATATTGAAAAGCATCAGGTCATGTTGCGTGATCATCTTGTGGATCTGACAGCCAAGGAATTCGAACTATTAATGCAATTCATTTCTCATCCCGGTCGCGTTTATACGCGAACACAATTGCTGGATTTGGTCTGGGGTTATGGTCATGAAGGTTATGAACATACGGTTAATTCGCATATTAACCGCCTGCGCGGAAAAATAGAACAAGATCCGGCAAATCCGGATTATATCCTCACCGTTTGGGGCGTTGGGTATAAGTTTAATGATTCATTTACAGCATAAATAGTGATTAAGACTAATGTTTAAACGTCTCTCCAGCAAATTGATTGTTACCCTGTTTGCACTGTTACTGTTGATGTCAGCCAGTTTTATCGGCTTCGCATTATGGAAAACACCGATGTTTTTACAGGAACTCAATCAAAGGCTTAATCTAGAATTGGCGGATAACATCGTCAAAGAAAAAAACCTCATGATAAACACGCAGGTCAATCACGAGGCGATGCAGTCAGTATTCATGGGTTTGATGCTGGTAAATCCGATAATTGAGGTCTATTTGGTTGACACCCAGGGTGGGCTTCTGGCCTATTCAGCACCTAAGGGCGTCGTTAAACGACAGACTATTGACTTGGTGCCGGTACAACAGTTTCTCAGTAAAGAACAACATTTTCCTGTACTTGGTAATGATCCGCGCGACCTTTCGCGTGACAAGGTTTTTTCGGCTGCAGCCATTTATGATAAGCAAAATTTGCAGGGTTATTTATATATCGTATTAGGCGGCCAAGCTTATGATTCAGTAGTTGAGTTGTTACAATCCAGTTACATGTTACGTATCTGGATTAGTGCAGTAATCGTCAGCTTGTTGGTTGCTTTGTTGGCTGGGTTTATGATGTTTCGCCACATTACGCGTCGTGTACATCAGCTCGCTAAGAGCATGGAGAAGTTCAAACAAAGCGATTTTCAGCACAGTATTGAATTACCAGATCGTTTTAACGGCCGCAGTGGCGATGAGATCGATCAATTAGGTTCAACCTTTCATGAAATGTCAGAACGTATTATTCATCAGGTAAAATTGCTACAAAATAATGATACTTCGCGTCGTGAGATGGTCGCCAATGTCTCACATGATCTGCGTACACCATTGGCATCCCTACAAGGTTATCTAGAGACACTTAAGTTAAAAGTAGATCAACTTAGTGACGAACAACGCCAGGATTATATTGATATTGCTTATAAGCACAGTAAACGACTGCGCAAACTGATCGCTGAGCTATTTGAGTTATCAACATTGGAAAATCAAGATGCTCCACTACACTACGAGTCTTTTTCCATGAGCGAATTGGTGCAGGACGTAAGTCAGAAGTTTCGTCTGGAAGCTGAAAACAAAGGGTTGGTGTTGTGCACAGCAATATCAGCCCAGCCAGCCTTTGTTCGTGCTGATATTGGCCTGATACATCGCGTATTGGAAAATCTGATTGAGAACGCCATTAAATACACACCTGCAGGTGGCAAAGTATCGGTGTCACTATTAATTAGTGACCAGACAATTACCACGCAAATTACCAATACCGGACAAGGCATTGCAGCTGAGGATATTCCACATATCTTTGACCGCTTTTATCGTGTTGAGAAACATCGCAATCTGGATGGCACGGGGCTAGGTTTAGCGATTGCACAACGTATTATGCAACTACACAATAGTCGTATTGAAGTGCAGTCTAGGACCAATCTTGGCACAACGTTTTCTTTTCCCTTGCTACATAGCGTGTCTTAAAGTTTTTTTTGGGCGCCTCTATAAATTTAAATTTCATCCCAACTGCCGTGTTGCGGAAAAATTTCTTACTCACATATCAACGATATGCTGCACTGCAAAATTTTCCCCGCGTCTTGCATTTGGGAAAACTCTAAATCTTTTAGAGGCGCTCTTTATTAGGAGGTTTCTTTCTTCAGCATCCTAATTTCTCCAATAGCTCACATAATCCTAAATTGATACATTCGTGATAAAAAAGTGATATTTTCGTGACAAAATTGCAAGGTTATCCTCGTATAACTTTTGATTTTTTGAGTAACCGTTACAATTCTTAAAAACTGTTAAGATAAGGAGAAAGCTATGTCATTTTTTAAAAAAATCATATTTAGTTCTGGAATATTATTTATCAGTCAAACAGCTTTTGCCGCAGACTATAATGTTGAAATTACCAATTTGACGCATAAAGTCAGTTTTACACCGCGTATTGTGATCGCGCATGTCCCTGCTTCCTTTTTTTTACCCGGTGATAATCTAAATGATCCTGAAGGCGGCCTACTTAATGGGCAGGTTAATAATGCCCTGACGGAAATTGCTGAATCTGGCAGTATTGAACCCATGATGTCAATTCTCGATCAAGAATCAATCGCCCCCCTCGTTTCCTATGTATCTGGAGATGGCTTGTTAACCAGCGGACAAAAACAAACTGTAAATTTGATAAGTGTTGAAGGCCTCAGCAAAATATCATTATTTGCCATGATGTTGCCGACCAATGACGGATTTATTGCATTGAATAATAAAGATCTACCGGAAACTGGTAGCGTAAGTTACCTTGTTAACGGATACGACGCTGGAACAGAAACCAATACTGAATCTTGTGCTGATATTCCTGGACCTTTATGCGGCGGAACTGGACTGTCCCCGGATGACACAGGCGAAGGATTTGTTCATATTCATCGCGGTATTAGAGGTTTGGGTTCAGACATTGATGCAGCAATGTACGACTGGAAAAACCCTGTCGCTATTGTAACGATTACTAAAATCAGCAATTAATGTGATCATGTTGGTTATTTCCGGCCCTGTGCTTCCTTAGCCTGAAAATTGCACCCGTTACTAAAACTGCTGAAAACCAATAGGCATAATGATTGCAGGGCGCTTCTAAAAATTCAGAGTTCGCCCAAATGCAAGGCGTGGAAAAAATTTTGTAGTGCAGCATATAGTTGATATGTAAGCAAAATAATTTTTTCCGCAACACAGCAGTGGGATGAAATCTGGATTTTTAGAGGTACCCTATAGGCCAAAATCTAACGTACTGGTGCAATATTCAGGCTAACGGTCTGCTGCAATTTTCAGGTTCACTCTGCTTCTTAGCGTACAAGAATCTCTGACACACTTTTCCGAAGCGATGGAAGCAACTCGGCTTCAAACCATGGGTTTCTGCGCAGCCAAAGGTTATTTCTTGGGCTGGGGTGTGGAAGCGGGACCATGTTTGGCCAATAGGTACGCCACGACTTCACCAACTCTGTTACAGAGGATCTTGATTCACCGAAATGATACGCCTGTGCATACTTTCCGAGCACCAAAGTTACCTCTAAGTGACGGAGCTGCTCAAGAAGCTGTTTGCGCCATGCAGACACACACTCTGGTCGCGGCGGTAAATCCCCCGATTTTCCTGAGCCAGGAAAACAAAACTCCATTGGCAGGATCACAATTTGCTCAGGGTCATAGAATACCTCTCGTGTGACACCTAGCCACTCGCGCAAACGATTTCCACTGGCGTCATCAAACGGCACACCTGAGTCATGGACCTTTCTGCCTGGCGCTTGCCCTGCAATCAGAATTTTTGCATTTGGATGTAACTGAAGGACAGGCCTAGGCCCAAGCGGCAAGTACGCCTCGCAAAGGGTGCAGGCCCGAACTTCGGTGAGTAGAGATGCGAATGATGTCATAGAACAAAGTTCTCAAAGCGGGCTAACCGAATATTGCACCTGTACTATAACTATCACCTATCCCTTGTCCTCTCCACCTAAAGCATCAACAATATCCGGCAGTAACCGGCTTAACTCACCCGTCATAATGGCGAAGTCGCTATCAAATAATTCTTCGGTGGTCTCCGTATCTTCCTTGAGGATATCGAGCGGTGCAATACGTCTAAGTTGAAGATTATCGTGCAGGACAAACGATATTTTATTGTTCCATGTCATGGCTAGCTTGGTCGCTTTTTTGCCGGCTTTGATATGCCGGGTTGTTTCTGCGGCATCCAAAACATGGTGGGTATATCGAACCGTGGCTTTCTCATCATCCATGCCTTGCAGTTCGCAATCCCGGTCAATAGTAAATACGGATGGCGGCTCATCGCCTGATAGCCATCGTGTCATTGCAGCAGATGGTGACGTTTTTGTCTCAAGTGGCGCCAATGTTAAATTGTTCACGCACTGAAATAGCACTTCAAGCAACTCATCCGCCTTATTGGTGTTCGCCGTATCAACAACAAACCATTTTTCTTTTGGATCTATCCAGACATAAGTTTTGTGCCGTTGTGCAAAAGCACGCGGCAATAATTCAATCAATACAGATTCTTTAATATCTCGTATCTGCTTCTTGCCTGGTTTATAACCCTGCTGTTGTTCCATTTGCACAATACGCGCTTTGGCATGCTGATTAACAACAGTTGCTGGCAATAATTTTTTCTCGACAGCAAAAGCAATCAGCAAATGGTGCCCAAACACATGCACAAAATTTTCTTTCTCTTCCCTGGGTTGCAGCCATCCACGGCGTTGCATTTCCATGCTTAAGCATTCTTGTAATGCGAATTTTGAGAGTGCATCTTCCAGCAGATCTGGACTAATATCTCCACCGGTAATGCGATAAACTTGTAAATTTTTAAACCACATAGTTTTTCTTAGTTATTATATTAAATGTTGCGTAGAATTTAGGCGTGTCCAACGAATCAGGCAATTTTTGAATACCACACATCAAAATACCATATGAAGAAACTTTATTCTGCTAATAATTTAATGGAAGCGCAAATAATACTTAATTTGCTTGAACACGCCTATATTCCGGCACAATTATTTAATCAACATGCACAAGGCGGAATGGGTGATATTCCCTTTACGCATGCTTATCCCGAAGTATGGATAATGCGGGATGGAGACTTCGAGCGTGGAAAAACAATCGTGCGCACCTATGAAAAAACACCCACTGTAACCGGCATCATCAATTGCCCCACATGCGGCGAAGAAAACCCACTAAATTTTCAACTCTGTTGGCAATGCGGTTCAGGACTTGAAATTGCTTCGCAATAAGGGCGCCTCTAAAAATTCAGAGTTCGCCCAAATGCAAGGCGCGGAAAAAATTTCGCAGCACAGCAGTTGGGATGAAATCTGGATTCTTAGAAGTGCCCATAAATTATTTCACATGGATTATCACTAACCTATGCTACCTTCCATAGAACATCGTATCGCCCAGGAAGTATCCGCAAAACCATCACAAATTTCAGCCACAATCACGTTAATTGATGAAGGTGCCAGTGTGCCTTTTATCGCACGTTATCGAAAAGAAGCAACCGGTGGGCTGGATGACATTCAGCTGCGCTTGCTGGCTGAACGCTTAGATTACCTGCGTGAACTTGAGAAAAGGCGTGCCGCAATCGTTGCTGCTATCGAAAAACAAGATAAGATGACACCGGAGCTTCTGAATGCCATCACACACGCTGAAGAAAAAACGCAGTTGGAAGATTTATATCTACCTTATCGAAAAAAACGCCGCACAAAAGCGCAGATTGCACATGAAGCCGGCCTGCAATCATTAGCTGATGCGCTTTTAAGTAATCCACAACTCAAGCCTGAGACTGAGGCCACTAAATATTTCAAAGCACCTTTCACCACTGAAGCGGGTGAAAACCCAGGTGTTGCTGATGCCAGTCAGGCACTGGATGGCGCAAGCCATATTCTGATCGAGCGTTTCGCAGAACATGCGTCTTTACTGCAAACGCTACGCGAATATTTACGTTCACATGGTATGGTCGTCTCAAAAGTAATTAAAGATAAACAAGACACTGGCGTCAAGTTCGCTGATTATTTTGACTATGCTGAGGCCATTACTAAAATCCCATCGCATCGTGCATTGGCTTTATTACGTGGTCAACGTGAGAAAATACTCAGGGTATCGTTACGTCTGGATTGCGAACATGAAAAATCAAACAAAGATTCTGCCTATAATCCCTGTGAAGCATTGATCGCCAAGCAATTTGGCATTCAAAACAATAACCGGGCGGCTGACCAATGGCTCCACGACACCGTGCGGGCTGCATGGCGCACAAAAATCTTCCCGCATTTAGAAACAGAGCTGATGAACGATTTGCGCGAACGTGCGGAATCAGAAGCCATTAACGTTTTTGCCCGCAATTTAAAAGCATTACTACTCGCTTCACCTGCGGGGCCACGTGTAACGATTGGTCTTGATCCAGGCTTGCGTACCGGTGTAAAAGTCGCAGTAGTTGATAGCACCGGAAAAGTGCTGGATACCGCCACCATCTATCCTCATCAGCCCAGAAATGATTGGAATGGTGCCCTCCATCTTGTGAAAAGTTTGGTTGAGAAACACCAAGCAACATTAATTGCGATTGGAAATGGTACGGCATCGAGAGAGACCGATCATTTGGTTAAGACTTTGATCAAGAACAACTCAGCACTAAAATTGACGTCTATTGTCGTATCAGAAGCAGGCGCATCGGTTTATTCAGCCTCACCATTGGCATCACAAGAACTACCGGATATGGATGTATCGTTACGTGGTGCTGTCTCAATTGCACGCCGCCTGCAAGACCCATTAGCCGAATTGGTGAAAATAGACCCAAAATCAATCGGTGTTGGTCAATACCAGCATGACGTTGTACAAAATAAATTGGCCCATTCACTGGATGCCGTTGTAGAAGACTGCGTTAATGCCGTGGGTGTGGATGTCAATACGGCTTCGCCTGCTTTATTACAACATGTATCCGGCCTGAGTAGTAAAGTCGCACAAAATATCGTCACTTACCGTGATACAAAAGGGGAATTTAAATCACGCGCTGCCTTGCATAAGGTAGCCCACCTTGGCGACAAAACATTTGAACAAGCAGCTGGATTTTTACGAGTTGTAAATGGTAATAACCCTTTGGATGCGTCAGCTGTGCACCCGGAATCATATCCCATTGTTAAGAAAATCCTGGCAGATTTCAAATTAGAAATTCATGCGCTTATTGGCAATAGTCAGCAATTAAAAGCCGTCAATCCAAATCAATATGTTACTGCGCAATGCGGCTTACCGACCATTCAGGATATATTGGCTGAACTTGAAAAACCAGGCCGTGACCCGCGTCCGGCTTTTACAACCGCCGTCTTTAAAGAAGGGATAGAAACACTGAAAGATTTACGTCCCGATATGCTAATGGAAGGCGTTGTCACAAATGTGGCTGCGTTTGGTGCTTTTGTGGATATTGGTGTTCATCAGGACGGCTTGGTTCACATCTCAGCACTAGCCGATAAATTTGTAAAAGACCCGCATACGATTGTTAAAGTGGGACAGGTTGTTAAAGTCAGGGTGCTTGAGATTGACCAAAAACGTAACCGGATTGCGCTGAGCATGCGACTAGCAGACTCAGCTCCATCAAAAGACAGGGTTCACAATAAACCCGTTAGAGAAGACGAATCAAGACCAAAGCAGACAAATGAAATGGCAGCCAAAACAGAAACCAATAATGCCATGGCTGCAGCCTTTGCACGTTTAAAAAAACGAAATTAAGACTTATTGCTCACCTTGCTTTCTTTTGTCCGCAACTGGCGGAGTAAATAAAGCAGCCACTTGTTTATTTTGGCGGCTATTTTTACCACGTGCAAAACTTCCATCTAACTTAGCTGGTTCTTTTAATGCTGCGTCTGCATGCATTTTCTCAGAAACATAAGGCTGTGTAAATAAAGGATCTTCTGGTTTCCTTGATGATCGTGCCTTATCCTTTCCGTTAGTGCCATTAAACCGAACCACATCTCCTCGGGGCTTTGCGCGCGCACCATTTTTCCGAGCATGATCAGTATTACTGGATTCAGTTTTTTTGCGGACATTTGATTTTTCTTTTGTTTGATTTTGAGTATTCGGGGTGAAACCTGAACTCTCTTCAATCTTCAACTTAATTTTTATTAATTGCTCAATGCCTTGCAATGATGCATTCTCTTCCTTGCTCACCAGAGAAATTGCAAAACCTTTAGAGCCCGCACGCCCTGTACGGCCAATTCTGTGCACATAATCTTCGGGGTTATTGGGCAACTCAAAATTTATAACATGCGACAATTCGTCAATATCCAGTCCACGTGCGGCAACATCTGTCGCCACCAGAACTTGCGTCAAACCCTGTTTAAATTCATCCAGTGCCTGGGTGCGCTGAAGCTGATTCTTATCACCATGAATTGCCGCATTAGTAATTCCATGCAAACTTAATTGTTTAGCTAAACGATCAGCGCCATGCTTGGTACGATTGAAAATCAATACCTGTTTCAGATTCTTTTGCTTAATGAGATGAACCAACAAAGCTTGCTTTTGGGCTGGTTCTACACGGTAAACCACATGTGTCACCAAATCGCTGACAGAATTTTGTTTGGCAACCTCAATTAGTACAGGCTGTTTCAATAATGTATTTGCCAGTTTCTTTATTTCTGTTGAAAAAGTCGCAGAAAACATTAAATTTTGACGTTGTACCGGCATCAACTGAATAATTTGTTTAATATCAGGCATAAATCCCATATCTAACATGCGATCCGCTTCATCTAGCACCAATATCTCAACCTTAGAAAGCACCAAAGTTTTTTGCTGAATATGATCTAATAATCGTCCCGGTGTCGCGACCAAAATCTCAACACCTGCACGTACCGCATCAATCTGCTTATCGATATTCACGCCGCCATATATCACGGTTGATCGCAATGGCAGATATTTTCCATACGACTTTACGCTTTCATAGACTTGTAATGCCAACTCTCTTGTTGGCACCAAAATTAATGCTCGCACTGGGTGTCTGGCTGGAGACATGCTGGTGTTGGCATGAAACTCAAGACGTCGTAACAGTGGCAATGTAAAGCCTGCTGTCTTTCCTGTGCCTGTTTGCGCCCCACCCATTACATCTTTACCTTCCAAAATGGCGGGTATTGCCTGCTCTTGAATTGGTGTGGGGTTTGTGTATCCCTGATCAGAGATAGCTCGCAAGATATCGGTTGATAAACCGAGTTGCTCAAATGACATTTATACTACTCTCCTAAACTACTCATATAAATAAAACAATTTAAACTTCATAACGTTATAAAGCAAATCCATTAAAACATGATTTTAATGGTGTCAAATGCACAAGAACCCGCATAAACATACCGTTTATGCGGGTTCTTGTGCATTAACCAATAGCATCTTGATATCTAGTAATTCCAGTTATCAAGGTAGATAAAATCGCGGACAATTAATAATCATCATCCCAGTCATCATCATCGTCGTCCCAGTCGTCATCGTCATCCCAGTCGTCCGGCTTCAATACCAGCTCGCCAGCAGCAAGACTTGCATCCAGGTCGGTCTCAGGGGCTTCGTCATGTACCAAGTTCTGATGACA